>NZ_JBEYCQ010000001.1:310569-427325 GCF_040632905.1 Streptomyces sp. NPDC016469 | reverse complement strand
CGGTCCCGGCGGCGGGGGCCCGGGTGGGCCCGCGCCCCCCTCCTTCCCTCCCCCCGCGGGCGGCCCCGCCCCCCCCCCCCGGGGGCCGCCGTCTCGACGCTGTGGTGCGGCTCAGCTGAAGGAGTCGCCGCAGGCGCAGGAACCCGTGGCGTTCGGGTTGTCGATGGTGAAGCCCTGCTTCTCGATGGTGTCGACGAAGTCGACCGAGGCGCCGCCCAGGTACGGGGCGCTCATGCGGTCGGTGACGACCTTCACACCGTCGAAGTCCTTGACGACGTCGCCGTCGAGGGAGCGCTCGTCGAAGAAGAGCTGGTAGCGCAGGCCCGAGCAGCCGCCGGGCTGGACGGCGACGCGAAGCGCCAGGTCGTCACGGCCTTCCTGCTCCAGCAGGGCCTTGACCTTGGCTGCGGCGGCGTCGGACAGGAGGATGCCGTCGCTCACGGTGGTGGTCTCGTCCGATACGGACATCTGCTTCTCTCCCGGGTTGTACGGAGACTGCTTGCCGACGTTGCAACCGTCGGGGCCGCGGATTCATTCCGGGCCGAGCGCTTGCCTGTTCCCTTCATGCTCGCACACCCGTCCCGTGGGCGGATGCGTCACATTGACGCTTTCGGCATCGTCAAAGTGACGTGAAGCGGCTATGATAGATAGCGTCAATTAGACGAAAAGGCTTTCTCCGCAGAGAAGTCCGCAGAAGAAAGGGTGCGTGACGTGACCACGGCCCACCCCGTCCAGGATCTCGATGTCCAGCCGACGCCGCTCGCCCTGCTCCTGCTGGGCCGCGACGCCGACCCCAGGAGCGAGCGCGGTGTCGAGTGCCCCGGCGACCTGCCCTCCCCGTCCGACCCGGACCTGGTGGCACGCGCCCGCGCGGCCAAGGAGAAGCTGGGCGAGAAGGTCTTCGTCCTGGGGCACCACTACCAGCGCGACGAGGTCATCCAGTTCGCCGACGTGACCGGGGACTCCTTCAAGCTCGCCCGGGACGCCGCGGCCCGCCCGGAGGCGGAGTACATCGTCTTCTGCGGTGTGCACTTCATGGCCGAGTCGGCGGACATCCTGACCACCGACGACCAGAAGGTCGTGCTGCCGGACCTGGCGGCGGGCTGCTCGATGGCCGACATGGCCACCGCGGAGCAGGTCGCCGAGTGCTGGGACGTGCTGACCGAGGCGGGTGTCGCCGAGCGGGTCGTGCCCGTCTCGTACATGAACTCCTCCGCCGACATCAAGGCGTTCACCGGCCGGCACGGCGGCACGATCTGCACCTCGTCCAACGCGAAGCGCGCCCTGGAGTGGGCCTTCGAGCAGGGCGAGAAGGTGCTCTTCCTGCCCGACCAGCACCTGGGCCGCAACACCGCCGTGCGGGACATGGGCATGTCCCTGGAGGACTGCGTCCTCTACAACCCGCACAAGCCGAACGGCGGCCTGACCACCGAGGAGCTGCGGAACGCGAAGATGATCCTGTGGCGCGGCCACTGCTCGGTGCACGGCCGCTTCTCGGTGGAGTCCGTCAACGACGTGCGCGAGCGCATCCCCGGCGTCAATGTGCTGGTGCACCCCGAGTGCAAGCACGAGGTCGTGGCCGCCGCGGACTACGTCGGCTCGACGGAGTACATCATCAAGGCCCTGGAGGCGGCCCCGGCCGGCTCGAAGTGGGCGATCGGCACCGAGCTGAACCTCGTGCGCCGCCTGGCGAACCGTTTCGCCCCCGAGGGCAAGGAGATCGTCTTCCTCGACAAGACGGTCTGCTTCTGCTCCACGATGAACCGCATCGACCTGCCGCACCTGGTCTGGACCCTGGAATCCCTGGCCGAGGGCAAGCAGGTCAACCGGATCGTGGTGGACCCGGAAACGGAGAAGTACGCGAAGCTGGCGCTGGAACGGATGCTGGCGCTGCCGTAGCGGATGCTGGCGCCGCCGGTAGCGGCTCTTCGCACGGAAGGTCCGGACGCGGCCGATTTCGTCCGGACCGGCCCGGAAGCCTGTCCCCCGTATCTACGCTGCTGTCCTCATTCGGCGGTGTGGATACGGGGGACAGTCATATGGGACAGCGCAGCAGGGCCGAGGACCTGGTGGTCGTCGTACCGGGGATCCTCGGCAGCACGCTCGCGGACGCGGACGGGCACGAGGTCTGGGCGGCCTCCGGGAAGGCTCTGGTGCGGGGCATCCGCACCTTCGGCAACTCGGTCAAGGGCCTGACGCTCCCGGCCGGCCTGGGCGACGAGCACCCCGGCGACGGCGTACGGCCCACGGGGCTGATGTCCGATGTGCACGCGCTGCCGGGTGTGTGGAAGCCCGTGGACGGGTACAGCAGCCTGCTGAACTGGCTGGAACGGAACTTCACCCTTCAGCGCCGCTTGCCGGGCGACGCGGCCGACCTCCCGGCCAACCTGGTCGGCTTCGCGTACGACTGGCGGCTCTCCTGCCGCTACAACGCGGAGCGGCTGGCCGAGCGCGTGGACGAGGAGCTGGGCCGCTGGCGCGCGTCCCGGGCGGACCGGCGGGACGCGAAGGTGGTCTTCCTCTGCCACTCGATGGGTGGCCTGGTCACCCGGAGCTACGTCGAGCAGTGCGGGGGCGCGGAGGTCACACGTCGGGTGGTCACGCTGGGAACGCCGTACCGGGGGTCGCTGGACGCGCTGCTGTACCTGGTCAATGGGATGCGGTACGGGATCGGCCCGGTCGGCCTCGACCTCACGCCGTTCGCCCGGAGCCTCCCGTCGCTGCACCAGCTCACGCCGGACTACGCGTGCCTGGCGGCGGCCGGGGGCTCGGGGCTGCGGTACGCGCGGGAGGTCACGGGGCTGCCTGGGGTGGATGGGGAGCTGCTGCGTCTCGCGGGCCTGTTCCATGCGGATCTGCGGGAGTCCGGCGCGGGGGCGCGGTACGGGGTGGAGTACGTGCCGGTCGGCGGGGTGCGGCAGCCGACGCCTACGACGGCCGAGGTGGCGGGGGACGGCCTGCGCGGGCTGCTCACCATCGACGGGGTGGACGAGGGGGGTGACGGGCGGGTGCCCGATCTCTCCAGCCGCGCGGTGGGGGCGGGGCGGCATGCGTACACGCCGTGGGAGAAGCATGGTTCCCTCCAGAACAACAGGGCCGTCCGCCAGGCCCTCCACAACTGGCTCACCCCCGAACCGCCGGTGCACCGGGGGTCGGAGGATGAGGAGGTGCCGCTCTCGGTGGAGGCGCCGGAGATTCTGGTGGAGGGGGAGCCTTACGAGATCCGGGCCACGGTGCCCCCGGACGTGCCGGGGCACGATCGGGTCGCCGTCTTCGCCGGGGTGGAGGACGGTCCGATGCGCACGATGACCAACCGGGGTGGCGGGGTGTACACGCTCCGGATCAACGGCCTTCCGGTGGGCGGGCATCGGGTGCGGATAGGGACGCGTGTTTCGGCCAATGTGGTGATGACCGCGTTGGTGCTGGTTCTGGAGCGGGGCTGACGATGACGGGTGCGGCGGGGACGGCGCTTTGTGTGGTGTGCGGGGAGTACGCGGACGGAGGGAAGTTTCCCCGGCTCGTGGGGGCGGTGGCCCAGATGGACGAGATCGTGGGGCTGCTGGAGGGGCTGGGGTACGAGGCACGGAAGGTGGGGGGTGGGAATCCGTCGTCGGCCGCGTTCCGGGCGGAGAGCGAGGAGTGGTCCGAGGGGTGGGTGGCCACGGGTGACGCCAAACCGGCCCTGGTCATCTGGTCGGGGCACGGGGTGCGGGTCGATGGTCAGACGCGGCTCGTGCTCTCGGACCTGAAGCCGGTCGACGACCCCGGCCAGTGGAAGGCACGGGTGACACGGCACGGCGTCACCGCCGACGACCTGGTCAGCGAGGCCGTCGGTTCCGGTGCCGAACACGTCCTGGTGATCATCGATACCTGTTACGCGGGTGGCGGCGCGGTTCCGGCCCTGGGACTGGCTCTCGGGCGCTGGGAGGAGGAGTCCGCGCCACCCGGGCACGCCAAGTGGCTGGGTTTTCTGGCGAGTTGTCAGAGTCACGAGACCTCGGATGGCAGTGGACCGCTACTGACTGCCTTGACGAAGGTCCTGAAGGACGGTCCGGCGGGCGACGAGTACCGCTCCGCGTGGAGCGCCCACAACGCGCTCGTCAGCGGGCCGGACCTGCTGGGCGCCATCGCCACGCGGTGGGAGGGCGAGGGCCAGACACCGGTCCCCGCCACCCTCGGCGAGTGGCGCCCCGCCTTCCCCAACCCCCTCCACTCCCCCGAGGCCCCGGCCCGACTCGTGGAGCACCTGGTGCAGGCGGCACGCGGGGTCGGCCACCGGGAAGAGGGCTGGTTCTTCACCGGCCGTACGAGGGTGCTGGGCCGGATCGTGGAGTGGCTGGACGAGGACGCGCCCGGCCTGTTCCTGGTGACCGGGCCCGCCGGTTGCGGGAAGTCCGCCGTGGTGGGCCGTATCGCCACGCTCGCGGACGCGGAACAGCGGGAGCGGGCTGTCGCGAGCGGCGCACTGCGCGACGGTGACCCGGACCCGGGCGTCCGCGCGGAACGCACGCTCGCGGCGGTGCACCTGCGCGACCTGACTCCGTTGCAGGCGGCTGAACGGCTGGCCCATGCCTTGGGGCTACGCCCGCCGCGCAGCACGGACGATTTCCGGGCGGAGGTAAGGGAGTTGTCGCCGCAGCCGGTCCTGGTCATGGATGGCCTGGACGAGGTGCCCGCCGAGCACACGCAGAGCGTGATCGAGGAGCTGGTGTTCCCGCTGAGCCGGACGGCGCCGGTGCTGCTCGGATCGCGGCAGCGGGTGTTCCGCAGTCAGCAGAAGGACCGCGAAACCCTGCCTGAGACTCTGGCCCGTCTCATCGGGGCGGACGTGACGACCGTCGACCTCGAAGACGAACCGCATACCCGGGAGGACATCGGCGAGTACGTGTGGCGTCGGTGCGAGGCGGCCGGGATGGCGGAGGGCCCGGCCCGCGAGGCCGGTGCGGCGGTCGCGGAGCGGGCCACGGATGTCGGGGGCGGCTTCCTGTTCGCCCGCCTGGTCACGAGCACGCTCCTGGCGCGGGCCGCGTCAGGGGAGGACGGGGCCCTGCTGACGGATCTGCCCGACTCCATCGAGGCCGCGTTCGAGAACGAGCTGCGGGCGGTGCCCGCGCGGGAGCGGGCCGACGGCACGGTGCTCGCTTCGGCGGCCTGGGATCTGCTGTCCGCACTGGCCTGGACGGTGGGCCAGGGGATGCCCGCAGGGGGCGTGTGGGAGGCGCTGGCCGGGGCGCTGGGCGGAGGCGTCGAGTACGACGAGACCGACGTGGACTGGGCGCTGTCGGCCTTCGGCCGGTACATCGTGGAGGACGCGGAGGAGGGGCAGGCGGTGTATCGCCTGTATCACCGGGAGTTCGTGGCCCATCTCAGGCGCCGGGAGGGGCCGGGCGGGACGGCGGCGGGCGAGGTGGCGTTGCGGACTCTGGTGGACCTGGTGAAGCAGCAGGGGCGGGTGGGCGACTGGTCGGGGGTGGATCCGTATGTGACGCGAGGGCTGGTGCGGCATGCGGTGCGGTGTGGTGGGGCGGGGGTGGAGGCACTGCGGGGGGTGGCGGCTTGGGATGAGGAGGGCGGGCTGCCCTATGTGGCTGAGGGTTTGCACGGATTGTCCCTCGCGCTGTCGAAGGCAGGGCTACGTGACGAGGCTCTGGAGTGCTCGCGCGAGGCGGTCGCGCTCTATGAGGAACTGCACGCCATCAACCCGGAGACCTACCTGTCCGGTCTCGCAGGGTCCCTCAGCAGTCTGGCCGTCCATCTCGCTGAAACCGGAGACCATCAAGACGCGCTCACCGCCGCCCGCAAAGCCGCGTACATCCGACGCACTCTCGCCGCCCAACACCCCACAGCCCACACCCCCAACCTCGCCATCTCCCTCAATAACCTCGCCATCCACCTCGCTGAAACCGGAGACCGGAAAGGCGCACTGGCACCCGCCCACGAAGCCACCCGCCTCTACCGCACCCTTGCGGAACACAGTCCCGCCACCTACACCCCCGCCGTCGCCGTCTCCCTCAACAATCTCGCCCTTCGCCTCGCTGGGGCCGGAGACCGGCAAGGCGCACTCACCGCCGCCCAAGAAGCCGTACACATCCGACGGACCCTCGCCGCACAACACCCCACAGCCTTCACCCCCGACCTCGCCACCTCCCTCGACACTCTGGCCAACCGCATAGCCGAAACCGGAGACCGAGAGGGCGCACTGGCACCCGCCCACGAAGCCACGCACCTCTACCGCACCCTCGCCGCACAACACCCCGCAGCGCACACCCCCAACCTCGCGGCCTCCCTCGGCAACCTTGCCAGCCACCTCGCGAAAGCCGGAGACCGACGAAGCGCGCTCGCACCCGCCCACGAAGCCGTACGCCTGCGCCGCGCCCTCGCCGCACAGCACCCAGCGGCGCACATCCCCAGCCTCGCCGGCTCGCTCAACAACCTCGCCAATCACCTCAGTGGTACCGGAGACCTGAGAGGCGCGCTCACCGCTGCTCACGAGGCCACCCGTCTCTACCGCACCCTCACCACACACCAGCCCGCAGCCCACACCCCCAATCTCGCCGGCTCGCTCAACAACCTCGCCCTTCGCCTCGCTGAAACCGGAGACCGGCAAGGTGCGCTCACGGCCGCCCAGGAAGCCCTACGCATCCGACGCACCCTCGCCGCACAACACCCCGCAGCCTTCACCCCCGACCTCGCCGGCTCCCTCAGCAACCTCGCCGCCCGCCTCGCCGAAACCGGAGACCGAGAGGCCGCACTCACAGCCGCCCAGGAAGCCCTACGCATCCGACGCACCCTCGCCGCACAACACCCCGCAGCCTTCACCCCCGACCTCGCCACCTCCCTCAGCAACCTCGCCGCCCGCCTCGCCGAAACCGGAGACCGAGAGGCCGCACTCACAGCCGCCCAGGAAGCCCTACGCATCCGACGCACCCTCGCCGCACAACACCCCGCAGCCTTCACCCCCGACCTCGCCGGCTCACTCAACAACGTCTCCAGACAACTCGCCGAAACCGGAGACCGAAGAGGCGCGCTCGCTGCTGCTTACGAGGCCCTCAACCTCTACCGCACCCTCGCCGCACAACACCCCGCAGCCTTCACCCCCGACCTCGCCACCTCCCTCAGCAACCTCGCCAACCGCCTCGCCGGCACCGGCGACCACCAAGGGGCACTCACCGCCACGCAAGAAGCCGCACGCATCCGACGCACCCTCGCCGCACAACACCCCGCAGCGCACACCCCCAACCTCGCCACCTCCCTCAACAACCTCGCCGTTCGTCTCGCCGGCACCGGAAACCATCGGGACGCCCTCGGACCCGCTCGGGAAGCGGTGGGCCTCTACCGCGACCTCGCCGCACAACACCCCGCAGCGCACACCCCCAACCTCGCGGCCTCCCTCGGCAACCTCGCCAACCACCTGGCCGACAACGGAGACCACCAAGGCGCTGTCCAGGCTTACGAGCGCACCATCACTGATCTGAGCGCCAAGCTCCCGACGGTCGGCAGAAGACTCGCCTTCGAACGGGACGTATTTCTGATCAGCAGGCCGGAATGTTCCACCACGACGGGCCTGCGAGGTCTCACTCGGCTTGCGAGCGCGGCAACCCCCCGAACCGCGGACGAAATCACGTTCCGGGCCCGGCACGCTCTTCGCGGATACGTGCAGAAGAGCGCTGAACACCACGACGAACTGGCAACCGTCTGGCACGACGAAATCACCGCGCCGCTCCCCGCCTGGCTGGCTCTCTCCCCCCGAACGCTGGACACGGTCGGCACCTGGCTGGAAGCGCCGACCTGGTCCGACTCATACGCCCACTGGACCGACCACACCGAACTCCTGAGCAGCCCCGAAGCCGCAGTAGCCCTGGCCGAGTTCGCGCTCCTCGACCCCGAGGCCGCGGCCGAACACCAGGCGCTCCGCGAGGCAGCTTGTACCGAGGGCGCACCCGCCGCCTACCGCCCCCTCATCCTCGACGAGGAACTGGGGGGCTGGGCGGCCCTCACCACCTGGGAAGAGTCCGAGCAATACCTCCGCGCCCACCTGGACCTCCTCACCCTCGACCCTCCCGGCTCCACCCCCGGAGCCCTCCTCCACGTAGCCCGCACCCAGGACATCCCCACCGCCTACGCGCTCGTACGCGACCGCAGCGCGCTCCAGCAGTATGTCGACAGCGCCCTCACCTCCGGCGACGCCGACGCCCTCCGCCACGCCGCCGCCATCGAGACCGAGGTGTACGCCGACGAGCTCACCGCCCACACCCACCGCCAGGCTGCCCTGATCCTCGCGGGCACCCCGGATGACGCCGGTCCCGGAAGCCTCGCCCCCCTCGTCGCCGGCGCGTCGCCCGACGTACGGAACCGGCTGATCTCGGAGACCGCCGCACTCAGCGCCGCCCACGCACCGCAGCACGCCGCGCACTGGGCGCAGATCATTCAGGCACTGGCGTCGCCGGGCTCAGCGCCGGAGCCAGCCGGTACCCCCGGCTCTCCGCGATCCGCAGGGCGTCCTGCAACGACTCCGCCAGGCGGACCCCGGTGAACCTCAACTCGCGCGCCCCCACGCCCGTCTCGCCCAGCAGCGCCCTCGCCTCGCGCAACACGTACTGGGCCGAGTCGAGCAGGTCCGTCTCCACCTCGTCGGCCAGCCGTGACATCCGGCCGCCCGGGTCGTCGGTGCTCAGGTAGCACGGCGCCCCGCTCTCGCCGACCCAGGGGAGCAGCCGCATCGGGCTCCCCTGCGCATCGAACATCATGTCGCCTCCGCCTCCGTTCGGGGAGCGCTCTGGCTCCCTGTCACACCCGCTGGTTACGGTGTGTGCCGCAATCGTCGCGCTGTGGCGGGTCTCCCCAACAGGGCCGCCGCGTCCCGACGTTCCACACGGGACACACGGAAGGCCCGCTCCATGACGTTCAGGCCCCAGCCGCTTTCCCCCTTCGCCTCCACGCGCCACTACTTCGGCTCGGAGTTACGCCGCCACCGCGAGCTCGCGAAGCTGTCTCTCGTACAGCTGGCGGACATCGTCAACTCCAGCAAGAGCACGCTCGCCCGCATCGAGACGGCCGAACTGATGCCCCCGCCGGACATGCCCAGCTGCCTGGACATCGCCTTCGGGACGGACGAGCTCTTCACGGGCCTCTACGAACTCGCCAAGCAGGACATTCATCCCGACAAGTACAAGCGGTACATGAACTTCGAGGCCCGGGCCGAGGTCATAGAACAGTACGGCGCGCAGGCGCTGCCCGGCTTGTTCCAGACCGAGCAATACGCCCGGGAGTTGCTCCGTTGCCAGGAGCACCTGACCGGCGAAATGGTCGATGAGCGGGTCACCGCCCGCATGTCCCGACAGGAGCGGCAGCACTCGGCGAATCCGCCGTTCCGGTGGGCGATCATCGACGAGGCGGTACTGCGGCGGCAGGTGGGCAGCCGGTCCTGCATGCACCAGCAACTGGCCTCGCTGTTGGAGCGGGTGGATACTCCGGACAGTAAGGTTCAGGTGATGCCGTTCAGTGCGGGACCGCACTCGCTGCTGGGTGGCGCGCTGACTCTGCTGACCCTGCCGGACGGCACCTCGGTGGCGTACGAGGAGAGCATCGAGGCCGGTCATCTCTACGAGGGCCCGGACGCGGTGAAGAAGTGGCGGCGGCAGTACGACGTACTGCGCGCCAACTCGCACTCCCTGGCCGAGTCGGCGGCAATGATCCGTACCGCGATGGAGGACTACCGACCATGACTCACTCCCCCGAGCTGAGTTCTGCCCGCTGGCGCCGCAGTAGCTACAGCAACACTAACGGGGGCGAATGCGTCGAGATCAGCGACGACTTCCCCGGCCTCGTCCCCGTACGCGACAGCAAGAACCCCACCGGCCCCGCGCTTGTCGTCCAGGCCGCCGCCTGGGGCGAATTCGTCTCGTCGCTGAAGTAGTTCGGCAACGGCCTGTCCCACACCCGCGTGTGGGACAGGCCGTTTCTCTATCACCTGAGGACCGGAAAGAGCCGAGTTTGTCCGGACCGGCCCCCAGGCGTCCCATCCGTGCCTACGCTGCTGTGCATTTCGGCGGCGTGGGTACGGAAGGCGGAGCGCCCGATGGTGCATGAGGCGGATGTGGTGGTCGCCGCGGAGCGCGAACCCGTGGGGACGGCGCTGTGCGTGGTGTGTGAGACGTACGCCGACCAGCGGACCTTTCCGCGGCTGACCGGTGCGGTGGCCCAGATGGAGGGCATAGCGAACCGCCTGGAGGCGCTGGGGATCGCGACCCGCGTGGCGGGCGGCGGCAACCCGACCTGGGCGGACTTCGACCGGGACCTCACCGCCTGGAGCGCGTCCGGCGCCGGAAAGCCCGCGATCATCGTCTGGTCCGGGCACGGCGTGCTCGTGGACGACGAACTCCGGCTGGTGCTCTGCGACTTGGACCTCGACGTCGAGCAGGTGGCCCGGGACGCGCGCGCTCTGCGGCGCGGGGTCTCGCCCGAGACCCTGGTCAACGAGGCCGTGGCATCCGGCGCCGACCAGATCCTGGTGATCATCGACGCCTGCCATGCCGGGGACGCCGTGGGCCGGAGCCTGGAGAAGGCCCTGCGGCGCTGGGAGACCACCTCCGCGCCGCCCGGCCGGGTGCAGTGGTTCGGGATCATGACGAGCTGCCGGCGCGGCGAGACCTCGGACGGCGCCGGGCCGCTGCTCGACGCGCTGGCCGAGGTGCTGAGGGAGGGCCCGGCCACCAGCGAGTACCGGTCGGCGTGGAGCGCCCACAACGCGTGGGTCAGCGGACCGGACGTGCTCGCCGCGCTCGGCGAGCGGTGGAGCGGCGAGGGGCAGACGCCGGTCCCCGCCGCCCTCGGCACCGGGCGGCCGGTCTTCCCGAACCCGCGCCACGTGCCCGGGGCGCCCGCACGGCTGGTGGAGCACCTGGTGCTCGCGGCCCGGGGCGTCGGGTTCCGTGAGGAGGGCTCGTTCTTCACGGGCCGGAAGCAGGTCCTGGGCCGGGTCACCGACTGGATCGAGGCCGACGAGGCCGGGCTCTTCCTGGTGACCGGGCCGGCCGGCTGCGGCAAGTCGGCGGTGCTGGGACGGATCGCGACGCTCACCGATCCGGTGGGGCGCGCGGAGACAGAGGCGCAGGGCGGCCTGCGGGAGGGCGACCCCGGCCCCGGCCCCGGGCACCCGCTCGCGGCGGTGCACCTGCGGGGGCTGAGTCCGCTGCAGGCGGCCTCGGAGCTGGCCCGGCGGCTCGGGCTGCCGGAGCCGCGCAACACGGACGACTTCCGGGGCGAGCTGCGTGCGCTGGACCGGCGTCCGGTGCTGGTTCTGGACGGCCTGGACGAGGTGCCCGTCGAGCATCT
The DNA here is from genome assembly GCF_040632905.1 of Streptomyces sp. NPDC016469. NCBI lineage: Bacteria > Bacillati > Actinomycetota > Actinomycetes > Kitasatosporales > Streptomycetaceae > Streptomyces > Streptomyces sp. NPDC016469. The sequence continues at coordinate 415,991 of NZ_JBEYCQ010000001.1, read as the reverse complement.
GCAAGCCATGATCGAGGAGTTGGTCTTCCCGCTCAGCCGGGCGGTCCCGGTCCTGCTCGGCTCGCGGGAGCGGGCGTTCGGCGGCAGCCTGGCGGGCGACGGGCACCGGGACGAGACCCTGCCGGACGCGCTGGCCCGGCTGATCGGGGCGGCCGTCACCACCGCGGACCTGGAGAAGGAGCCGGACACCCAGGAGGACATCGCCGCGTATGTGCGCCGCCGGTGCGAGGCGGGCGGCTTCCCGGCGGACCGGGCGCGGGAGGCGGGCGACGCGGTCGCCGCGCGCGCCACATCGGTCGGCGGCGGGTTCCTGTTCGCCCGGCTGGTGACGGGCTCGCTGCTGTCGGAGGGGCGGCCCGCCGGGGAAGGGGACGTGTGGCAGGCCGGTCTGCCGGAGTCCATCGGGGCCGCGTTCGAGGACGATCTGCGGGCGGGCCCGGTCCGGGTCCTGGCGGACGGCTCCGAACGCCCGGCCGCCGCACGGGACCTGCTGACCGCGTTGGCCTGGACGGCCGGGCGCGGGATGCCCGCCGGGGGTCTCTGGGAGGAGGTCGCCGGGGCGCTGGGCGGCAGGGAGACGCCGTACGACGAGAGCGATGTGGACTGGGTGCTGTCCGCGTACGGGCGCTACATCGTGGAGGACGCGGAGGACGGGCAGGCGGTGTACCGGCTGTACCACCGGGAGTTCGTCTCGCATCTCGCGTCCCGGCCGGTGGCGGGCGGGGCCGAGGCCGCGGAGGTGGTGCTCGCCGCGCTCGTGGCGCACGCGGAGCGGAAGGTACCGGACGGGGGCTGGGGGGCGGTGGACCCGTACGTGGACCGGGCGCTCTCGTGGCACGCGGTGCGGGCGGGTGCGCCGGGGATCGAGACGCTGCGGCAGTTCGCCAAGCGGATCGGGCCCAACGCGGTCCCGGTCCTGGCCCGGGCGTTGTACGGCTTCTCGGAGCGACTGGGGGCGGAAGGGGACCTGGAGAAGGCGTTGCGTACGGCGCAGGAGGCAGTCGGCTTCGTGCGGGTGGCGGAGGAGTCCGAGCCCGGCTTCCGTACCCCGACGCTGGTCCACGCCCTCATCAACGTCGCCAAGCGGTACACCGACCTCGGGGACCGTAAGGCCGCCCTGGCCCCGGCCCGGGAAGCGGTCGCGCTCCAGCGGGCTGTCACCGCGGCGGAGGGCGAAGCGGCCGTGGGCGACCTCGCCATCGCCACCGCCGCGCTCGCGCGCAGGCTCGCCGAAGCCGGTGACGTCGAGGGTGCGCTCACGCTCAACCGGGACGTCCTCGACGTCTTCAGGGGACTGGCCGAGAAGGAGCCCGCAGCCTTCCGCCCGCACCTCGCCGCCGCGCTGAACAACCTGGCGGTGGCTCTGAGGGCGGCCGGGGAGCGCAGGGCCGCAATCTCCCCCGCGCAGGAGGCGGTAGAGATCCACACCGAGCTGGCCGCCGCGCGCCCGGACGAGTTCCTGGGCTCGCTCGCCTCTTCTCTGAGCAACCTGGCCAACGCCCTCAAGTCAGTCGGCCGTCACAGGGACGCCCTGCCACACGCGGAGGCGGCGGTCGAGGCCAACCGGGAGCTGGCCGAGCGCCACCCCTCCGCCCTGCGGGCCGCCCTGGCGGGGTCTTTGACCAACCTGTCCGTACACCGGCAGGACGTGGGCGACCTCGCGGGGGCGCCGGCGCCCGCGCGTGAGTCCGTGGACATCTGCCGGGAGCTCGTCGTACGTCACCCGGACGCCTTCCGGCAGCACCTGGCCGGGGCTCTCCACAACCTGGCGGACCAGCTCTCCGCCGCCGGCGACCACGAGAACGCGCTCGCCACCGCACGCGAGGCCGCGCGCACGTTCGCCGCGCTCTCCAGTGAGCATCCGGAGGTCTTCCGCCCGGATCTCGCCCGGTCCCTGACATCCATGGCCAACAAGACCGCCGCCACCGGGGACCGCACCACCGCGGTGCTGTTCGCCCGTCAGGCCATCCAGCTCCAGCGCGAAGTCGTCAAGAGCACACCCCTGGCCGGCCTCCCCGGGCTCGCCGCGATGCTCACCAACCTCGCCATGCATCTGACCGCCGACGGTGAGCCCGTAGAGGCCCTGACGCACGCCGAGGAAGCCGCCGGACTCTACGGACGCCTCGCCGCCGAGGACCGGGACGCGTACCTCCCCGAGTACGCGACGGTCCTCAGCAACGTAGGCAACCACCGTGCGGGCCTGGGCGATCTGTCGGGCGCACTCACGGCGGGCCGGAAGGCGGTCACCCTCCGCCGGGAACTCGCCGTGCTGCAACCCGCCGCCCACCGCCCGGCCCTGGCCACCGCCCTCACCAATCTCGCCGGCCATCTGAACCGGGCCGGAGAACCGGAGGAGGGTTTGCAAGCCGCTACGGAGGCCGTGGCGCTCCTGCGTGAACTCGTCCCCGACGCACCCGCCCTGCGTCCCACCCTCGCGGGGGCCCTCGGCACGCTGGCCCAGAATCTCGCCGACACCGGGAGTCCGGAAGAGGCCCTGCCGGTGGCACGGGAAGGGGTGGAGCTCTCCCGCCGGCTCACGGAGGAGCACAGCGGTGCCCGGCTCCCCGACCTGGCGCTCGCCCTGCGCAACCTCGGCATGCTGCGCGGGATGAACGGGGACCACGAAGGTGCCGTGGACACGGCTCGGGAGGCGGTCGCCGCGTACCGCGCCCTGGCCCTCGAGAACCCGCGCCCCTTCGCGGACGATCTGGCGCACGCGGTCGGGAACCTGGCCCGCGCTCTCGCCCGCACCGGCGACCACGACTCGGCGGCCGAGGCATACGCGACCACCGCGGCCGAGTTCACCGAGGCCCACCCAGTGACCGCCCGGCGCCTCGGCGTCGAACGGAGCATCTTCCTGCTGAGCGGCCCCGATCCACTCCCCTCGGAGGGCGTACGCGCACTCGTGTCGTTCCTCGGGCGGGACGCCGGTCTAGGACCGGAGGACGGCCCGGACCTGGTGACCGTACGGGCACGGCGGGCGCTGCGCGCCCACGGCGACCGGCAGGAGGTGCGCGCCGCGTGGGAGGCGGAGACCCACGGCCCCGCGCCCGACTGGCTCGCGCTGTCGGCCGCGACGCTGGAGGCGGTGGGCACCTGGATGTTCGCGCCCGACTGGCCGACGTCGCGCGACCTCTGGTCCCGGAACGCCGACACGCTCGCCGGCGAGGAGGCCGCGACGGCGCTCGATGAGCTGGCGCTCCTGGACGCGACCACCGCGCAACGGCACGCCGCGCTCCGCGCGTTCGTGCTCGGCCACGGCGTGACCGCCGCCTACGATCCGCTGATCCTCTCCGGGCAGCTGGCCGACTGGGTGGGCTGCGAGTCCTGGGCCGAGTCGCGGGCGTACCTCCAGGACCACCCGCGCCTGCTCCAGGTGCGGCCGTCCCCGGAGACCCCGCTCTCGCACGTCGCCCTCCTGGACATCTCCCGTACGGAGGGGATGGACGCCGCCTACGCGCTGGTGGAGGACCGGGACGCGCTCCAGGCGTACGTGGGAAGGGCGGTGGAGGCCGGTGACGGCACCTCCCTGATGCACGCGGCCGCCATCGAGGGACAGGTCTTCGAGGACCGGCTGTCCTCCTTCACCCATGCGCAGGTGAGCATGGTGCTCACGGGGGCCGTCCAGGGCATCGAACCGGAGGAGCTGGCCGAGCTGATCCCGCGTGCCCCGGAGGAGATCCGGGGCCGGCTGGTGCGGGAGGTCGCGGGTCTCAGTGTCCGGTACGCCGAGCCGCACGGGGAACTGTGGCTCCGCATGATCAAGGCGCTCAGCGGGGCGGCCTGACGGTCTCGGCCGTACGCGAAGGGCCCGGCCCGCACGCTCGTGCGGGCCGGGCCCCTGGTGTCACCGCGTGGGTCAGGCCCGCGTCGGCTCCGGCTCGCCGGACTCCTGCGCCTCCGCCGGGGCCGGGGCGCCGGCCTTCGCGGCCCGCTTGGCGGCCTTCTTGTTCCGGCGGCGTTCCTTGCGGAGCTCCACCATCGCGTACAGCGTCGGCACCAGGAGGAGCGTCAGCAGCGTCGAGGTGATCAGACCGCCGATGACGACGACGGCCAGCGGCTGCGAGATGAAGCCGCCCTCGCCGGTGACGCCGAGCGCCATCGGGAGCAGGGCGAAGATCGTCGCCAGGGCCGTCATGAGGATCGGGCGCAGACGGTGGCGGCCACCCTCGACGACCGCTTCGATGACGCCCATGCCCTGGGCCCGGTACTGGTTGATGAGGTCGATCAGCACGATCGCGTTGGTCACCACGATGCCGATCAGCATCAGCATGCCGATCATCGCCGCGACGCCCATCGGGGTGCCGGTGACGACGAGCAGACCGATCGCCCCGGTGGCGGCGAACGGGATGGAGACCAGCAGGATCAGCGGCTGGATCAGCGACCGGAAGGTGGCGACCAGCAGCATGAAGACGATCGCGATGGCCGCCAGCATGGCCAGGCTGAGCTTGATCAACGCATCCTGCTGGTCCTCGGAGACACCGCCGATGGTGGCGGTGGCGCCGGCCGGGAGCTTGAGGGCATCGATCTTCTCCGTGAGCTCCTTGCTGACGTCACCGGTGTTGTCGCCGGTGGGCCTGGCGGTGATCGTCGCGGCGCGCTGGCCGTCGATCCGCGTCGTGGAGACCGGTCCGGGGACCAGCTTCACGTCGGCGATGGTGCCCAGCTTCACGCGGCCCAGCGAGAGGTTCTTCAGCTCCTCCATGGTGGTGGCCGGGTGGGCCGACTTCACGACGACATCGCGCTCGGTGTCGCCCATGATCGCCTTGCCGGCGGGGGTGCCCTTCACCGCGGCGGCGACGGCCGCCCCGAGCGTGGCCTGGGTGTAACCGGCGTCGGCGGCCTTGGCGTTGGCCGTGACGGAGATGCGCTTGACGCTCTCGGCCAGGTCGCTCTCGACGTCCGTGGCCTCCTTGAGCTCGGACATCTCGGCCCGTACGGCCTCCGACGCCTTCTTCAACGTCTCCGCGTCGGGGGCCTTGACCACGACGCTCAGGTTCTGGCTGCCGAAGCCGTCGCCCGCCGAGATGGTGGTGTCACCGATGCCGTCGAGCTCGGCGAGGGCGCTCTCGATGCGGTCCTGGGCGTCCTCGAAGTCGGAGGCGTCCTTCAGCGTGATCTGGTAGCTGGCCTGGTTGGCTCCCGTACCACCGCCGAAGGCGGCCATGAAGCCGGAGGAGCCGACGGTGACCTGGTAGTCCTTGACGCCCTTGTCGTCGGTGAGGACCTTTTCGACCTTCCTGGCCGCCTGGTCCGCGGCGTCCAGGCTGGTGCCCGGGGCCAGCTCCTGCTTGATGGACAGGACTTCCTGCTCCCCCTGGTCGAAGAAGGTGAACTTCAGCAGCGGCGCCATGCCGAAGGTGCCGACCAGCACGACGACGGCGATGAGAAGGCTGACGACGCGGCGCCGGGTGGCGAAGCGCAGCACCGGGACGTAGATCTTCTGGAGGCGGCTGCGCGCCTCCTTCTCCTCGGCCTCGCGGCGCGCCTTCTCCGGGTCCTCGGCGGTGCCCTTGGGAGCGCGCAGGAACCAGTACGACAGGACGGGGACCACGGTCAGCGAGACAAGGAGCGAGGCCAGCAGGGCCGCGGTGACGGTCAGCGAGAACGGCCCGAAGAGCTGCCCGACCATGCCGCCGACGAGGCCGATCGGCAGGAAGACGGCCACGGTGGTGAGGGTGGACGAGGTGACCGCGCCGGCCACCTCCTTGACCGCGGTGATGATCGCCGAGTGGCGCTCCTCGCCGTAGCCGAGGTGACGCTTGATGTTCTCCAGGACGACGATCGAGTCGTCCACGACCCGGCCGATCGCGATGGTGAGCGCGCCCAGCGTCAGCATGTTGAGCGACAGGTCGCGGGTCCAGAGCACGATCAGCGCGAGGACCACGGAGAGCGGGATGGAGACCGCGGTGACCAGGGTGGAGCGCAGCGAGGCCAGGAAGACCAGGATCACGATGACCGCGAAGACCAGGCCGAGCGCGCCCTCGGTGGTCAGGCCGGAGATCGCCTTGGAGACGGCCGGGCCCTGGTCCGAGACGACGGTCAGGTCGGCGCCGGAGCCGAGGTCCTTGCGCAGGTCCGGGAGCTTGTCCTCGACGGCCTCCGAGATGGCGACGGCGCTGCCGTCCTTGTCCATCGTCGCCATGACGGCGAGGCTCGGGCGGCCGTTGGTGCGGGTGATGGAGTCCGCGGTGGCGGCCTCCTGCTTCACCGTCGCGATGTCACCGAGGCGGACCGGCTTGCCGGGCTTGCCCGAGGCCGGGTTCCGACCGGTGACCCGCAGGTCCTCGATCTGCTCCAGCGAGGAGAAGGCGCCGCCGACCTGGACGGTGCGGCTCTTGCCGGACTCCGAGAAACCGCCGGCGGGGACGGTCGCACCGCCCGCCTGGAGAGCCTGGGCGAGCGAGGCCGCGTCCAGTCCGGCGGCGGCGAGCTTCTTGTCGTCCGGGGTGACGGAGACCTGGAGGTCGCGGACACCGTCGACGGAGACCTGGCCGACGCCGTCGATGTCCTCCAGGGCGGGGACGACGGTGCGGTCCAGCTGGTCGGCGAGCGCCTGCTGGTCCTTGTCCGAGGTGACGGCGAGGACGACGGTCGGGATGTCGTCCGTCGAGCCGGCGATGACCTGCGGGTCGACGTCCTGGGGAAGCTGGACGCGGGCCCGGTTCACGGCCTGCTGGATGTCGGCGACGAGTTGCTTGGTGCCCTCGTCACCGAAGTCGAAGGTCGCCATGACGAGGGCGTTGCCCTCGCTGGCGGTCGACGTGATGCCGGTGACGCCGTCGACGGCCTTGATGGAGTTCTCGAGCGGTTCGACGACCTGCTTCTCGACCACATCGGGGGACGCACCCTGGTAGGGGGCGAGCACCGACACCATCGGCAGTTCGATGGTGGGCAGCAGCTGCTGCTTGAGCTGCGGGATCGCGATCGCTCCGAAGACGAGCGCGACGATCGAGATCAGACCGATCAGGGCCCTTTGCGCGAGGCTGAATCTGGACAGCCAGGACATGGGTGGGTCTCTTTCTGTGGCTTACGCGGCAGGCGGGCGGGATGCCGGGGCCGTGCCCGGGGGACAGATCCCGCCCACCTATACGATCGCCGATCCCCGGGACGAAAGTCCTCGGCCCCAGGGTCGCTTTCTCACTCCGCGCATACCGCAGGTGGAGTACACCTCGGCTGCACCCTCACTCCACCCGTGGGCGCACCAGGCCCGATTCGTACGCGATTACCACCAGTTGCGCACGGTCCCGGGCGCCCAGCTTCGCCATCGCCCGGTTCACATGGGTCTTGACGGTCAGTGGGCTGACGACCAGGCGCTCCGCGATCTCGTCGTTGGACAGCCCGCCCGCGACCAGGACCAGCACCTCGCGCTCCCGCGTCGTGAGGGCCGCCAGCCGCTCCGAGTACGCGGCCGCCCCCGGCCCCTCGTCGGCCCCGCCGCCCTGCGCGAGGAACGTGGCGATCAGGCCCTTGGTCGCGGCCGGCGAGAGCAGCGCCTCGCCCCCCGCGGCGATCCGGATCGCGTTGAGGAGTTCGTCCGGCTCGGCGCCCTTGCCGAGGAAGCCCGAGGCCCCGGCGCGCAGCGACTGCACCACGTACTCGTCCACCTCGAAGGTGGTGAGCATGACCACGCGGACGTCCGCGAGATCCGGGTCGGCGCTGATCATGCGGGTGGCGGTGAGCCCGTCGGTGCCGGGCATGCGGATGTCCATCAGCACCACGTCGGGGCGCTCGGCGCGGGCCACCTCCACGGCCTGCGCCCCGTCCGCCGCCTCGCCCACCACCCGCATGTCGGGCTCCGAGTCGACCAGCACCCGGAACGCGCTGCGCAGCAGCGCCTGGTCGTCGGCGAGCAGGACCTTGATGGCCGGTGTCATGCGTTCTCCCCCGTCCGGCCCGCCGCGCCCGGCCGACCGGGCTCCTGGGCGCGGGCCTCGACGGGCAGGATCGCATGGACGCGGAACCCTCCCCCGTAGCGGGGACCTGCGGTGAGGGTGCCGCCCAGGGCGGTGACGCGTTCCCGCATCCCGAGCAGTCCGTGGCCGCCGCCGGAGGCGGAGTCGGCGCCCGCGGTGTTCCCGCGGCCGTTGTCCAGGACCATGACCTCGGCCGTGGCTCCGACCCGTACGACGCTCACCTCGGCCTTGGCGCCCGGGCCCGCGTGCTTGCGGACGTTGGTCAGCGCCTCCTGGATCACCCGGTACGCGGCCAGGTCGACGGCCGAGGGCAGCGGCGGCTCGCCCTCGGCGGCGCAGGCCACCTCGACGGGCAGCCCGGCCTGGCGCACGCTCTCCACGAGCTGGCCGAGAACCGCGAGGCCGGGGGCCGGTTCGGTGGGCGCCTCCGGGTCGCCGGACTGGCGGAGCAGGCCGACGGTGGCCCGAAGCTCGTTGAGCGCGGACCGGCTCGCCTCGCGGACGTGGGCGAGGGCCTGTTTCGCCTGGTCGGGGCGCTTGTCCATGACGTGGGCGGCGACCCCGGCCTGCACGTTGACCAGGGCGATGTGGTGGGCGACGACGTCGTGCAGGTCGCGGGCGATGCGCAGCCGCTCCTCGGCGACCCGGCGGCGGGCCTCCTCCTCGCGGGTCCGTTCGGCCCGTTCTGCGCGCTCCCGGATCGCGTCGACGAAGGCGCGCCGGGAGCGGACCGCGTCGCCCGCCGCCCCGGCCATCCCGGTCCAGGCGAAGACGCCCAGATTTTCCTGGCTGTACCAGGGCGGTGACCCGAAGAGCATGGCGGCGGCGGTGAGCGCGGCCATGGTGAGCAGCCCGACCCGCCAGGTGGTGGGCCGGTCGGTGCGGGCGGCGACGGTGTACAGCGCGATGACGGAGCTCATCACGACGGGGGCCGGCGGGTCAGCGGTGACCAGTTCCACGACGGTCAGCGCCCCGGTGGCGGCGAGCACCGCCATCGGTTCGCGGCGCCGCCGGATCAGGGCCAGCGAGCTGAGCAGCATCAGCAGCAGGCTGCTCGCGGCGGGTGTGCGGGCGCCGAAGGTGGGCCCGTCGTGCCCGCCGGGGTCCACGAACGACGCGAAGACCATCGCCACGAGCACGCCCAGGGCGAGCGCGCCGTCCAGCGCGAGGGGGTGGGCGCGCAGCCATTGGCGGATGCGCAGCACCCCGGTTCCGAGGGTGGTCACGTCGGGCTACGTTACGGCGTGCCGCGCGCGGCACGTTCCGGCCGGGAGCGGCGGGCCCGGACGCGCCTGTGCCCCGCGTCCGTCGGACGGGCGCGGGGCACAGGCGAGGGTGCTGGAGAGCGGTCGGCGTCAGCCGGGGATCAGGCCGTCGTCGGTGAGCATGGCGCGTACCTCTTCGAGGGTGGCGTCCGGCGACGGCAGGATCAGTTCGGACGGCTCCAGGGAGTCGTCCGGCAGGGGCGTGCCGAGTTCGCGCACGCGGGCCAGGAGCGCGTGGAGCGTGGTGCGGAAGCCGGGTCCGTCACCGCGTTCCATCTCGGCCAGCAGGGCGTCGTCGAGCTTGTCGAGCTCGACGAGATGACTGTCGGCCAGGACCGCCTGGCCCTCCCCCATGATCCGTACGATCATGACGCCGCCTCAGTTCTTGTCGAATTTGTGCGACTGGCTGTTCTGCTGCTGGGCGTCCTGCGGGCCGCCCTCGATCGCCTGCTGCGAGGAGGAGCCGCCGGCCAGCTCGGCCTTCATGCGCTGAAGCTCCAGCTCCACATCCGTACCACCGGAGATCCGGTCCAGCTCGGCGGCGATGTCGTCCTTCGCCGTGCCGCTCGGGTCGTCCAGGGCGCCGGAGGCCAGCAGCTCGTCGATCGCGCCGGCACGGGCCTGGAGCTGCTGCGTCTTGTCCTCGGCCCGCTGGATCGCCAGGCCGACGTCGCCCATCTCCTCGGAGATGCCGGAGAACGCCTCCCCGATCCGGGTCTGCGCCTGGGCCGCCGTGTAGGTGGCCTTGATGGTCTCCTTCTTCGTCCGGAAGGCGTCCACCTTGGCCTGAAGACGCTGGGCCGCGAGAGTGAGCTTCTCCTCCTCGCCCTGCAGCGTGGTGTGCTGCGTCTCCAGGTCGGTGACCTGCTGCTGGAGGGCGGCGCGGCGCGACAGCGCCTCGCGGGCCAGGTCCTCGCGGCCGAGCGCGAGCGCCTTGCGGCCCTGGTCCTCCAGCTTCGAGGACTGGCCCTGCAGCTGGTTCAGCTGCAGCTCCAGCCGCTTGCGCGAGGTCGCCACGTCGGCGACTCCGCGGCGCACCTTCTGAAGCAGCTCCAGCTGCTTCTGGTACGAGTAATCAAGGGTCTCGCGCGGATCCTCGGCCCGGTCAAGGGCCTTGTTTGCCTTCGCGCGGAAGATCATCCCCATACGCTTCATGACACCGCTCATGGGCTTCGCGCGCCCCCTTCTGACTCAACTGGGCTCCAGCACTCCAACAGAACCCACAGTACGGGCCCTGTCTCTATTACCGCACTGTTCGGGCGTGGATGGGCTCCTCCCCAAGGACGACTGTGTTCCCGGTCCACTCCCGCCCAGGGAGTAGGTGACGCCCGTACCGGCCACCCGTACACGGTCGAGGACGCGGGCCGTTGCCGGATCGTTCCCGGGCGGCCTGCGGGGATCCGCGACCGACCCCGTACCCTTGGGCCTTGTGTTCCGTAGCCGCTCCAAGGAAGAGAAGGCCCCCACCGACAAGGTGACGGCGGACCTCTCCAAGACGCCCCGCGACCCGCAGGCCCCCAAGGGTCGCCCCACCCCCAAGCGCAGCGAGGCCCAGACGCAGCGCCGTCGCGCCTCCAGTGGTGCGCCGCTCGACCGCAAGGAGGCCGCCAAGCGGCAGCGCGAGGCGCGCCGCGTGGACATGGCCAAGCAGCGGGAAGCGCTCGCCAATGGTGACGAGCGCTATCTGCCCGCGCGCGACAAGGGGCCGGTGCGCCGCTTCGTCCGCGACTTCGTGGACTCGCGCTTCTGCATCGCGGAGTACTTCCTGCCGCTCGCCGTGGTCATCCTGATCCTCAGCGTGATCCAGGTGCAGGGCATCCAGAACATCTCGCTGCTGCTCTGGCTGATCGTGATCGTGCTGATCGTGCTCGACTCGATCGGGCTCGCGTTCCGTCTGCGCAAGCAGCTGAACACGCGGTTCCCGGACACGCCCAAGCGCGGCGCGGTCGCCTACGGGCTGATGCGTACGCTCCAGATGCGGCGGCTCCGTCTGCCGAAGCCGCAGGTCAAGCGCGGAGAGCGGCCCTGAGCACCGAGCCGTCCGGCCCGGTCGACGGTGCGTCCGCCGACCGGCCGGCCGGTGCCGTCTCCGGCTTCGCCGGGGCTTCGGCGGCCTGGACCAAGGGCCTGACGGGCCTGCGCAACACCGTGCGCCAGGAGCTGGTCGCCCGGCAGCTGGACGAACAGATCGCGGCCCGCTTCCCGGTCGGGCAGCGGCTGCGCATCCTGGACGTCGGCATGGGCCAGGGCACGCAGGCGCTGCGGCTGGCCCGGGCCGGGCACACCGTGACCGGCCTGGAGTCCGACGCGGAAATGCTGCGGACCGCCCGTGAGGCGCTGAGCGGCGAGCCGGCGGGCATCCGCGAGCGGGTGCGGCTCATCGAGGGCAACGGCCAGGACACCGGGGTCCACTTCCTGCCCGGCAGCTTCGACGTGGTCCTCTGCCACGGCGTGCTGATGTACGTCCAGGAGCCGGACGCCATGGTGGCGGGCCTGGCCCGGATGCTGGCGCCGGGCGGGCTGCTGTCCCTGCTCGTACGGAACGCCGACGCGCTGGCGATGCGGCCGGGGATGGCCGGGGACTTCGCCGGGGCCCTGGCGGCGTTCGACTCCGACCGCTACACCAACCGGCTCGGGCTGTCCGTACGCGCGGACCGGCTGGAGGCGCTGACGGCGACGCTGGCCTCGATCGCGGCACCGCTGCACGCCTGGTACGGGGTGCGGATCTTCACGGACAACGTGAGCAACGACGTGGAGCTGCCGTCGGCCGCGGAGCTGGAGCGGGTGCTCGCGGCGGAGGACCGGGCGGGTCGTACGGACCCGTATCGCGGGGTGGCGGCGCTGCTGCATCTGTGTGGCGTACGGGGCTGAGGTCGTGGGGTCGGTTGACCCGGGGCGTCCGGGCGGGCGTCTTGTCCTCAAGCGCCGGACGGGCTGAAGGATTGCCCTCAATCGCCGGGCGGGCTTGATTTTCGGCCGCCCGGCCCTGTCATGCGCGGGCCGATCCTCTCTGGATTTTTGGCCGCCCGGCCCTGTCATGCGCGGGCCGATCCTCTGGATTTTCAGGCGCCCGGCGCTGCCATGTGCACCTTTCCTCCCATGGATGCGCTCAACGGGCCGCCCGCAGGGGCAAAAGTAATAATCCGGACATGGATGCCATTCACTCCCGTCGCCGTGCGCGCCGGCTGTTGCTTCCCCTGTCCGCGGGTGTCTGCGCGATCGCGCTGGTGAGCGGGTGCTCCGGTTCGGACGCCCCCGCTCCGGGGCCGGACGCGACGGCGTCCGGCTCGGCGCAGCCCGGGCCGGCCGCGAAGGCCACCGGTGATCTGCAGAGCGAGTACCAGTCCACCATCAGCGACGTGCTGCCGTCGGTCGTGCAGATCGACGCCTCCGAGAGCCTGGGATCCGGTGTCGTCTACGACGCCAAGGGCCATATCGTCACCAACGCGCACGTCGTCGGTGACGAGAAGACGTTCAAGGTCACGGTGGCCACCGGCGAGAAGGTGCTGAAGGCGTCGCTGGTCGCCGCCTACCCCGAGCAGGACCTGGCGGTCATCAAGCTGGACCACGTGCCCGACGGGCTGCGGCCCGCGAAGTTCGGCGACTCGGAGAAGGTCGCGGTCGGGCAGATCGTGCTGGCGATGGGTTCCCCGCTGGGCCTGTCCAGCAGCGTCACCCAGGGCATCGTCTCGGCCCTCGGCCGGACCGTGAGCGAGAGCCGCTCGGGCGGCGGCACCGGCGCGACCATCGCCAACATGGTGCAGACCTCGGCGGCGATCAACCCGGGCAACAGCGGAGGGGCCCTGGTGAACCTGGACAGCCAGGTCATCGGCATTCCGACGCTCGCCGCCTCCGACCCCCAGATGGGCGACAGCGCGGCGCCCGGGATCGGCTTCGCCATCCCGGCCTCGATGGTGCGGACGGTCGCGGACCAGATCATCAAGAACCGCAAGGTCACCGACTCGGGCCGGGCGGCGCTCGACATCACCGGCCGCACGGTCGTGAACGACGACTACCGCCCGGCGGGGGTCGCGATCGTCAGCGTGCAGAACGGCGGCGCGGCCGACAAGGCGGGGCTGCGGGCCGGCGACATCATCGTGAAGGTGGACGACACGAAGGTCACCACGATCACCTCGCTCTCCGAGGCGCTGGCCGGCCACAAGCCGGGCCAGAAGGCGAAGGTGACGTACACACGCGGAAGTTCGGAGAAGACGGCCGAAGTCACCCTCGGCGAGATCTGACCGTACGGAGACGGCTGCCGCCGGGTGGGTCCCCGAGGGCTCACCCGGCGGCAGCCGTGCGCCGTCAGCCGGCCGCGTCCGCCTGGAGGCTCATCGGGCCGTAGATCTTCGTTCCGTCGTCGAAGAGCGTGACCTGGTCCGCCCCGCCGTCCAGGAGTTCCTTCCAGTACTCACCGATCCAGGACTCCGCGTCGCCCTGGGTCGTGAACTCCTCCGGCTGCAGGGCCGGCTCCGTCTCCGTACCGTCGGACTTCTCGAACCGCCACGTCCACGCCATGTGCGCCTCCTGGGTATGTCGTTCCCCTCGGCAGCCTAGGGCCTGCGCGGCGGATCTTCGAGAGCCCACGTCGCGCACCCCGCGCGGCGACGCGGGAGGATCGGAGCGTGGAACTGACTCTGCTCGGCACCGGAGCCCCCGACGGGCTGCCGCGGCCCGACTGCCCCTGCGCCGCCTGCGCCCTCGCCCGCGGAGCCGGCAGCCGGGCCGCGACCGCCCTCCTGGTCGACGACGCGCTGCTGCTCGACCTCACGCCCGGGGCGGTGTTCGCCGCCGCCCGCGCCGGCCACTCGCTCACCGGCGTACGCCAGGTCCTCCTGACCCATCCGCACGACGGACCGGCCGTCGAGCTGCCCGCCGGGCTGCCTCCGGCGGGCCGGGTGCCGGACGGGCGGGTGCTGACGCTGATCAGCGGGCACCGGGTCCGGGCCGTGCCGATGGACGCGCCCGGTACGGGGTACGAGGTGACCTCGCCGGAGGGCGCCCGGCTGCTGTACCTCCCGCCCGGCGGCGCACCGGCCGGGCTGACGGACCCGGTGGCGCAGCCGTACGACCTGGTCGCCGGGGACGTCGTCGGGCGGCCCGACGCGGTGGCGCGGCTGCGGGCCGTCGAGGCGATCGGGCCCGCCACCGAGCTGATCGCCGTCCACCTGGACCACGACGCGCCGCCCGCCCCCGAGCTGGAGCGCCGGCTCGCCGCCGCCGGGGCGCGGGCGGTGCCGGACGGCACGACACTGGCGGTCGGCGGCCTCCGCGCCCCGGCCGCCGCGGTCCCCCGGCGCACCCTGGTCACCGGTGGCGCCCGTTCCGGGAAGTCCGTCGAGGCGGAACGGCGCCTGGAGACGTACCCGGAGGTCGTGTACGTGGCGACGGGCGGCGCCCGGGACGGGGACGCGGACTGGGCGGCCCGGGTGGGGCTGCACAGGGAGCGCCGGCCGGCCGCCTGGCGCACCGAGGAGACCTGTGACCTGGCGGAGCTGCTGTCGTCGGACGGGCCGCCGCTGCTCATCGACTGCCTGTCGCTGTGGCTGACGGACGCGATGGACCGGGTGGACGCCTGGGACGAGGCGGCGTGGGCGGCGGGCGGCGAGCGCGCGCTGCGGGCCAGGACGGCGGAGCTGGTCGCGGCGGTGCGCGGGACGCGGCGCACGGTGGTCCTGGTGACCAACGAGACCGGCTCCGGAGTGGTGCCGGCGACGGCGGCCGGGCGGCGCTTCCGGGACGAGCTGGGCCGGCTGAACGCCGCGGTGGCCGAGGAGTGCGAGCAGGTGCTGCTGGTGGTGGCGGGCCAGGTGCTGACGCTGCGCGGCTGAGGGGGTACGGGGACCGGGACGGGGGCCGGGGGCGCGGGGCCGTACCGGGCGGGCCCGGAAAACGTGGCGGGTACTGTTCCGCAGGGAGCCCGCCGCCGGGCTCCCCGGACCACTCCCCGTATCGACCCGCGAGGCAGACCCCCGTGAATCTGGACGACTTCTCCGACCTGATCGAACGCCCCGACGGGGGCGTACGGCGCGACGCCGAGGAACGCCGGGAGCGGCTCGTCGTGCCCCCGGGCGCCCTGGGCCGGCTGGACGAGCTGGCCGAGTGGCTGTCGACCGCGCAGCAGGCGTCGCCGGTGCGGACCGTGGAGCAGCCGCGCGTCGTGCTGTTCGCGGGTGACCACGGCGTTGCCGGGCTCGATGTGTCCGGCCGTGCGGCGTCCACCGCGCACGAGCTGGTACGGGCCACGCTGGACGGCTCGACCCCCCTGGCGGTCCTGGCCCGCCGGTTCTCCGTACCGGTGCGGATCGTGGACGCCGGTCTGGACTGCGACCCGGAGCTGCTGCCGGAAGCGGTGGTCCGGACCCGGGTGCGGCGCGGCAGCGGCCGTATCGACGTCGAGGACGCGCTGACGGCCGAGGAGGCCGAGGCCGCCGTGCGGCTCGGGATCGCGGTGGCCGACGAGGAGGCCGACTCGGGCACCGACCTGGTGGTGCTCGGCGACCTGAGCGTGGGCGGCACGACGGCGGCGGCCACGCTGATCGCGGCGCTCTGCGGCACGGACGCCTCGGTGGTGACCGGGCGCGGCGGTGCCGGGATCGACGACCTGGCGTGGATGCGCAAGTGCGCGGCGATCCGCGACGCGCTGCGCCGGGCCCGGCCGGTCCTAGGCGACCAGCTGGAGCTGCTGGCCACCGTGGGCGGCGCGGACCTGGCGGCGATGACCGGCTTCCTGCTCCAGTGCGCGGTGCGGCGGCTGCCCGTGGTCCTGGACGGCGTGGTCGGCGCGGCGGCGGCGCTGGTCGGCCAGCGGGCCGCGTTCCGGGCGCCCGACTGGTGGCTGGCGGGCCAGCTGAGCGGCGAGCCCGCGCAGGCGAAGGCCCTCGACCGGATGGCGCTCAACCCGCTGCTCGACCACGGCGTCGTCGTGGGCGAGGGCTGCGGGGCACTGCTCGCCCTTCCCTTCGTCCAGGCCGCCGCCGCGCTGGCCGCCGAGCTGCCCGAGCGGGAGCCGGAGGGGGCGGAGGACGCCGCGGACGACGAGAAGGACGACGCGACGGACTGACGCCGGCTGCGGGCCCCTCGTGCGTGCGAGGCCCCATATGATCCCGGAATGACCGTCGGTCAGGATCTGCGCCGGGCGGCCCGTCGGGAGTGGGGCCCGCTGTGGTCGGCCGTACGGGCGCCGCTCGCCGCCCGAGGGCCGCGGGCCGTGTCCCTGACCCTGGCGTCGGTGGCGCTGACAGCGCTGCTCCAGGTGGTGCAGAACCGGCCCTGGGGCTACGGCCCGGTGCAGACACTGGGCGCGGTCCGGGCGGACGACCCGCTCCGGACAGCCCTGCTGCGTACCCCGCTGTCGCTGTTCGTACCCGCGCTGGACCTGCCCGTGTGGGGCGCGCTGGCGCAGATGCTGGTGGTGTTCGGGGTCGCGGAGGTCTGCCTCGGCCGGTGGCGGACCCTGCTGATCGCGTACGCGGCGACCCTGGCCGGGACGCTGTACGCGCGGACCGGCATCGCGGCCGGGCCCGGCGCCTTCCTCGGGCTGCCCGCGTCCGACGCGCGGGTCGTGGACACCGGGCCTTCGGCGGCGGTCGTCGCGCTGGCGGTCTGCGTCTGCTGGGCCCACCGGGCGCGGGTCACCGGGGCGGTGGTGATCGTGGCGATGGCGGCCGAGGCCGTGCTCAAGGACAACCTGGCGGGCCGGGAGCACCTGGCGGCCATCGCGGCGGCGCTCGCCCTGTGCGCGGTCCCGGCGCTGCGCGGGCGGGGCGGTCAGGGCTCGGAGGGCGGGAGCGGGACCCGGTCCGGTGCCCCGCCGATCAGGTCCTGGAACTTGCGGCGCGGGCCGACCCAGCGCACGTCGTGGTGGTAGGCCCGCAGCACCGCACGGGAGCGGGCCCGGTGCCGGTTGCGGTAGAACCGCCTGGCCCAGAGCGAGGTCGGCCGGGCCAGCCGGACCGCGCCGATCAGGGCCACGAACGGGACGAGCGTGCCGACCACCGCCATCCGGGCCTTGCCCTTGAAGAGGGCGATCAGCACGAAGCAGAAGTTGATGACGACGGTGAGCACGGCCCCCAGCCGGCCCTGCTGCTGATCGTCGCTCAGGTCGTCCACGCCCAGCGGCGAGAACCCGCCGAGCACGAGCAGTACCAGGGCCGCCGTGAGCACCACGACCTCCACGCTCCGGCGCCCCTCCTCGGTCCAGTACACGTCGTCCAGGTGCAGGATCAGGGCGAACTCGTCCAGCACCAGGCCGGCGCCCATGCCGAAGACGGCCGCGCAGATCCCGGCCGTGACCCCGTGCCGCCCGCTGGCCACCGCGCCGAAGCCGCCGACGACGGTCAGCACCACGCCGGGCACCACGTGGTGGATGTGGACGCCGCCGGGCGTGATGTTGCGGAACGGCCCCTTCCCGGCCCGGATCATCCGGGTGATGACCCGGGTGATCGCGAACGTGAGCACGAAGGCGGCCAGGGCCAGGAGCAGGGGCAGCTTGCCCGGCTCGACGAAGTTCTGATCGAACCAGTGACCCATGCCACGCACTCCCGCTCGTCCGCCTCTGCCCCGTTATGCGGCATTCGGTCAATCTAGCCGCCGTCGCCACCGATTAGCCTGCGCGCCGTGACCTCCCTGAACAGCCACGGCCTGCGTTTCGCCTTCGGCACCCTGACCGTGCTCCCCGTCCGCGTCACCCGCTGGGACCGGGAGGCCGCCCGGGCCGGGATGCTGTGCGCCCCGGTGGCCGGGCTGGTCGTCGGCGTCCTCGCGGCGGTCCCGGGCGGGCTGCTGCTGTGGGGCGGGGCGGGCCCGCTGCTCGCCGCGGTCGCCTCGGCCGCCGTGCCCGCCGCGCTCACCCGGGGCCTCCACCTGGACGGTCTCGCGGACACCGCCGACGGCCTGGGCAGCGGCAAGCCGGCCGACGACGCGCTGCGGATCATGAAGCAGTCGGACATCGGCCCGTTCGGCGTGATCACCCTGCTCTTCGTGCTGCTGGCCCAGGTGGCGGCCCTTCAGCGGCTGTACGCGGAGGGCTGGGCGCAGGGTGCGGTGGCGGTCGTCGCCTCCGCCGTCGTCGCCCGGCTCGCGCTCACCCTGGCCTCCCGGCGCGGCGTCCCGGCCGCCCGCCCGGAGGGCCTGGGCGCGGCCGTCGCCGGTACGGTCCCGGCGGCCGGCGCCTGGGCGGTGGGGCTCGTGGTGGTGGCCGGGTGCGCGGGGGCGGGGGCGCCGCTGGGCGGGTACGGGGCGCTGCGGTACGCCCTGGCCGCCGTGGCCGCGCCGGTGGCGGCCGGGCTGCTGCTGCGGCACTGCGTGCGGCGGTTCGGCGGGGTGACCGGGGACGTGTTCGGGGCGCTGGCCGAGACGGCGGCGACGGCGACGCTGGTGTGCCTGGCGCTGGGCTGAGACGGCCCGTCAGCCCCTGGCGCAGGTCTCGCGCTCGACGCCCAGCTCGTACTCCTTGCGCAGGGAGCTGAGCCCCAGCTTCCGGGACCGGGCGCAGAACCGGGCGGCGGGGAGCTCGTACTCCACGTGGAAGACCGCCTTGCCCGCCTTCACGAACGGGGTCAGCTCCGCGCACTCCTCGTACTGCGCGCACTGCTCGTTGACCGCGAAGTCGAAGTCCCCGACCAGCTCCGGGATCTGCGGGAGGTCGTTCTTGAGGCCGACGGCCATGCCGTGGCGGTGGACCAGACGGGCGATCAGACGGTTGTAGCGCAGCTGGTCGGCGGCGGTCAGCGGGAAGCCGCTCCTGTTGCGGTAGCCGTCCATGTTGTCCGGTTCGACCGCGTCGAAGCCCTTCTTCGCGCACATCGCGATCCGGGTCTCCATCAGCGGCTCCAGGACCTCGGTGCGCCGGATGTCGAGCCAGCGCTCGCCCTTCCAGCCGTTGCCCTTCCCGAGCACCGCGGTGGGGAAACGGGCCGCGTCCGGGCGGAAGTCCTCCCAGGCGCCGGTGGACAGGTAGCAGATGACCTTGCGGCCCTCGCGGTGCAGCGCGGCGACCTCGGCCGCCGTCCGGTCGAAGCCGTCGATGTCGTACACCGGGGCGTCCACCGAGGTGTCGAGCTTCCCGGACAGCTGCCACTGCCAGTCCGTGCCCGGCGCCGGCCGCCAGCGCGCCGGCGAGGGCCGCGCGGAGCCGTCCGCCTTCCCGGCGGGGGCCTTCCCCTCCCCCGAGGAGCAGCCCGCCAGCATCGTGATCAGCGCCAGTGCCGTGACGGCGAGAGCGCCGCGCGCCCCGCCCATCCGTGCGGCCGTGCGGTCGCGCATCGTTCTCCCATGTCCGCCGGGACGATCTTCCCAGGAGCACCACCGTACGACGGATACGGCTTGCCGCCGTGAGCGGGCAGCAAAGGCGCGCGTAGGCTCATTCCCGGCACATTGCGGCCGCGTCTACGATGCGCCGGGCACGGTCGGCCCACCCACTCGACCGGAAAAGAACTCAACGGAAGCGAGATTTCACCACCGTGACTGCTCTCACTCTCAGCACTGCCGGTGCGGCGACGCTGCGCGCCGACGCCCTCGTCGTGGGCGTCGCCAAGGGCGCTGGATCCAAGCCTGGGGACCTGGTCCTCGCACCGGGCGCCGAGGCCGTGGACAAGGCGTTCGGCGGAAAGCTCGCCGCCGTCCTGGCGACCCTGGGCGCCTCGGGTGCCGAGGGCGAGCTGACGAAGGTCCCCGCCCCCGAGGGCCTGAAGGCCCCCGTCGTCATCGCGGCCGGCCTCGGCAAGGCCCCCGAGAAGGACGGCGCGTACGACGCGGAGGCGCTGCGCCGGGCCGCCGGTGCGGCCGCCCGCTCGCTGGCCGGCTCGAAGAAGGCCGGCTTCGCGCTGCCCGTCGGCTCCGTCGAGGACGCCGAGGCCATCGCGGAGGGCGCCCTGCTGGGCGCGTACGCCTTCACCGCCTACCAGGCCGGTGAGAACAAGCTGGCCCCCAAGGACGCGAAGCCCGCCGGCGCGAAGCAGGCGCTGGCCGAGGTCGCCCTGCTCGGCGCCAAGCCGCGCGACAAGGCGTTCAAGGCCGCCGCCGAGCGCGCGATCGCCCTCGCCGAGGAGATCAACCGCGCCCGCGACCTGGTCAACACCCCGCCCAACGACCTGTACCCCGAGTCCTTCGCCGCCGTGGCCACCGCCGCCGGCAAGGAGCACGGCATCAAGGTGCAGGTGCTGGACGAGAAGGCGCTCGTCAAGGGCGGCTACGGCGGCATCCTGGGCGTCGGCCAGGGTGCTGAGCGCGGCCCGCGCCTGGTGAAGCTCGCCTACACGCACCCGAAGGCGGAGAAGACCCTGGCCCTCGTCGGCAAGGGCATCACCTACGACTCGGGCGGCATCTCGCTGAAGCCGGCCGGTCACAACGAGACGATGAAGTGCGACATGGCCGGCGCCGCCGCCGTGTTCGCGACCGTCGTCTCGGCCGCCCGCCTGGGCCTGCGCGTCAACGTCACCGCCTGGCTGGCGCTCGCCGAGAACATGCCCTCGGGCAGCGCCACCCGCCCGGGTGACGTCCTGCGCATGTACAGCGGCAAGACCGTCGAGGTCCTGAACACCGACGCCGAGGGCCGGCTCGTCATGGCCGACGCGCTGACCCGCGCCTCGGAGGAGAACCCGGACGCGATCGTCGACGTGGCGACCCTGACCGGCGCGATGGTGCTGGCCCTGGGCAACCGCACCTTCGGCATCATGTCCAACGACGACGCCTTCCGTACCTCGATCCACGAGATCGCGGAGGAGGTCGGCGAGGCGTCCTGGCCGATGCCGCTCCCGGCGGACCTCCGCAAGGGCATGGACTCCTCGACCGCCGACATCGCCAACATGGGCGAGCGGATGGGCGGCGGCCTGGTGGCCGGCCTGTTCCTGAAGGAGTTCGTGGGCGAGGGCATCGCCTGGGCCCACCTGGACATCGCGGGCCCCGCCTTCCACGAGGGCGCCCCGTACGGCTACACCCCCAAGGGCGGCACCGGCTCCGCGGTCCGCACGCTGGTGAAGCTGGCGGAGCGCACCGCCGCCGGCGACCTGGGCTGACCTCCTCACGGCACGCCCCGTACGGCCCCGGGCATACGTCCGGGGCCGTAGGTGTTCCCCACCGGGACGGGCGATCGACCGCCCCGGACACGGGCCCCGCGTCCCGCCCACCGTCAACAAGTGCGAAGATGGGTTCTCGGCAGGACAGGGCCCCCACCACAGGGCCGAAGACAAAGCGGCCGCACACCAGCCGACCGGCCGGTACCACCCCGAGGACGGGGCCCGGCGTACGGCGCACATGCATGGAGGACGTGACGTGGCGAACGACGCCAGCACCGTTTTCGACCTAGTGATCCTCGGCGGTGGCAGCGGCGGGTACGCCGCGGCCCTGCGCGGAGCGCAGCTGGGCCTGGACGTCGCTCTGATCGAGAAGGGCAAGGTCGGCGGCACCTGCCTGCACAACGGCTGCATCCCCACGAAGGCCCTGCTGCACGCCGGCGAGATCGCGGACCAGGCCCGCGAGTCCGCGCAGTTCGGCGTCAAGGCCACCTTCGAGGGCATCGACATGGCGGCCGTCCACAAGTACAAGGACGACGTGATCTCCGGCCTGTACAAGGGCCTCCAGGGTCTCGTCGCCTCCCGCAAGGTGCACTACATCGAGGGTGAGGGCCGGCTCTCCTCCCCCACCTCGGTGGACGTGAACGGCCAGCGCATCCAGGGCCGCCACGTGCTCCTGGCGACCGGCTCCGTGCCGAAGTCGCTGCCGGGCCTGGAGATCGACGGCAACCGCATCATCTCCTCGGACCACGCGCTGAAGCTGGACCGCGTCCCGAAGTCCGCGATCGTGCTGGGCGGCGGCGTCATCGGCGTCGAGTTCGCCTCGGCGTGGACCTCCTTCGGCACCGACGTGACGATCATCGAGGGCCTGAAGCACCTCGTCCCGGTCGAGGACGAGAACAGCTCGAAGCTCCTTGAGCGCGCCTTCCGCAAGCGCGGCATCAAGTTCAACCTCGGCACGTTCTTCCAGAGCGCCGAGTACACGCAGGACGGCGTCCGCGTGACCCTCGCCGACGGCAAGACCTTCGAGGCGGAGGTGCTGCTGGTCGCGATCGGCCGCGGCCCGGTCTCGCAGGGCCTCGGCTACGAGGAGGCCGGGGTCGCCATGGACCGCGGCTACGTCCTGGTCGACGAGTACATGCGCACCAACGTGGAGACGATCTCCGCCGTGGGCGACCTGGTCCCCACGCTCCAGCTGGCGCACGTCGGCTTCGCCGAGGGCATCCTCGTCGCGGAGCGGCTGGCCGGTCTCAAGACCGTCCCGATCGACTACGACGGTGTCCCCCGGGTCACGTACTGCCACCCCGAGGTCGCCTCCGTCGGCATCACCGAGGCCAAGGCCAAGGAGCTCTACGGCGCGGACAAGGTCGTCGCGCTGAAGTACAACCTCGCGGGCAACGGCAAGAGCAAGATCCTCAAGACCGCGGGCGAGATCAAGCTCGTCCAGGTCAAGGACGGTGCCGTGGTCGGCGTCCACATGGTCGGTGACCGTATGGGCGAGCAGGTCGGCGAAGCCCAGCTGATCTACAACTGGGAAGCGCTGCCGGCCGAGGTCGCCCAGCTCATCCACGCCCACCCGACCCAGAGCGAGGCGCTCGGCGAGGCCCACCTGGCCCTGGCCGGCAAGCCCCTGCACTCCCACGACTGACCAGTCGAACGGGCGCGACGACCGACCACTTCCGCATTTTCGTAAGGAGCAACTGAAACCATGTCGGTTTCCGTAACCCTTCCGGCGCTCGGCGAGAGCGTCACCGAGGGCACTGTCACCCGCTGGCTGAAGGCCGAGGGCGAGCGCGTCGAGGCCGACGAGCCGCTGCTCGAGGTCTCGACCGACAAGGTCGACACCGAGATCCCCGCCCCCGCCTCCGGCGTCCTGTCGTCCATCAAGGTCGCCGAGGACGAGACCGTCGAGGTCGGCGCCGAGCTGGCCATCATCGACGACGGTTCGGGCGCCCCGGCCGCCGAGGCCGCTCCGGCCGCCGAGCCGGCCGCGACCCCCGCCCCGGCCGCCGCCGAGGCCCCGACCGCCCCGTCGACCGAGACGCAGGCCCCGGCCGAGGCGCCGAGCGCCGAGGCCACCACCGGCGCCTCCTCCGCCTCCGGCACCGACGTCACCCTGCCGGCGCTCGGCGAGAGCGTCACCGAGGGCACCGTCACCCGCTGGCTCAAGGAGGTCGGCGAGGAGGTCGCGGAGGACGAGCCGCTGCTCGAGGTCTCCACGGACAAGGTCGACACCGAGATCCCCGCCCCGGTCGCCGGTGTGCTGCTGGAGATCGTGGTCGGCGAGGACGAGACCGCCGAGGTCGGCGCCAAGCTCGCCGTCATCGGCGCGCCCGGTGCCGCTCCGGCCGAGGCCCCGGCCCCGGCTCAGCCCGCCCCGGCCCAGGCCGCCCCTGCTCCGGCTCCGGCTCCGGCTCCGGCCCAGGCGGCTCCCGCCCCGGCCCCCGCCGCTCCGGCCCCGGCCGCTCCGGCTCCGGCGCCCGCCGCCCAGGCCCCGGCCCCGGCGGCTCCGGCCGCCCCGGCGCAGGCTCCGGCCGCCGCCCCGGCCGCGACCTCCGGTGACGACGGCGCGTACGTCACGCCGCTGGTCCGCAAGCTCGCCTCCGAGAACGGCGTCGACCTGGGCTCGGTCAAGGGCACCGGCGTCGGTGGCCGCATCCGCAAGCAGGACGTCGTCGCCGCCGCGGAGGCCGCCAAGGCCGCCGCCGCTGCCCCGGCGCCCGCCGCCGCTCCGGCCGCCGCCAAGGCGCCCAAGCTGGAGGCCAGCCCGCTGCGCGGTCAGACCGTCAAGATGACCCGCATGCGCAAGGTCATCGGCGACAACATGATGAAGGCGCTGCACTCGCAGGCCCAGCTGACCTCGGTCGTCGAGGTCGACGTCACCAAGCTGATGAAGCTGCGCGCCAAGGCGAAGGACGGCTTCGCGGCCCGTGAGGGCGTCAAGCTCTCCCCGATGCCGTTCTACGTGAAGGCCGCCGCCCAGGCGCTGAAGGCCCACCCGGTCATCAACGCCCGGATCAACGAGGACGAAGGCACCATCACGTACTTCGACTCGGAGAACATCGGCATCGCCGTGGACGCCGAGAAGGGCCTGATGACCCCGGTCATCAAGGGCGCGGGCGACCTCAACATCGCCGGTATCTCGAAGAAGACCGCCGAGCTGGCCGGCAAGGCCCGCGGTGGCGGCCTGACCCCGGACGACATGTCCGGTGCCACCTTCACCATCAGCAACACCGGCTCGCGCGGCGCGCTGTTCGACACCGTCATCGTGCCGCCGAACCAGGCAGCCATCCTGGGCATCGGCGCCACCGTGAAGCGTCCCGCGGTCATCGAGACCGAGGAGGGCACCGTGATCGGTGTCCGTGACATGACGTACCTGTCGCTCTCCTACGACCACCGTCTGGTGGACGGCGCGGACGCCGCCCGCTACCTGACCGCGGTCAAGGCGATCCTGGAGGCCGGCGAGTTCGAGGTCGAGCTCGGCCTGTAACCAGCCTCACGATCGGCGCCCCCGTCCGGAACCCTTCCGGGCGGGGGCGCCGCCGTATTGTCTAGACACCACCGGTCGCCCCGGCCACCGTGCCCGGTGCAGGCGTACCGGTCTGTCCGAAGGAGCCCGTCATGACCCCGCCCGTCGTCCACTCGCTGCGCGAACAGATCCGCGAGCACATCGTGGAGGGGATCGTCAGCGGGCGCTGGAAGCCGGGCGAGCGGATCGTGGAGCGGCGCATCGCCACCGAGCTGGAGGTCAGCCAGACGCCCGTGCGCGAGGCGCTGCGGGAACTGGAGACGCTGCGGCTGATCGAGTCGGCGCCCAACAAGGGCGTCCGGGTCCGCAACCTCACCGCCGCGGACCTGGAGGAGAGCTACCCCGTACGGGCGGGCCTGGAGCAGATCGCGGCCGAGCTGGCGGCCCCCGGCCTCGGCGAGGACTGCTCGCTGCTCGCGCCGCACGTGGCGGCGCTGTACGAGGCGGACCGGCTGGCGGACGGCGAGGCCCAGGTCCGGCACACGGTCGGCTTCCACCGCGCGATGGTGCGGGCGGCGGGGAACGCGGTCCTGCTGCACACCTGGGAGGGGCTGGGCATCGAGGTGTTCACGGCCCTGTCGATCCGCTGGCTGGGGACGGTCCAGAAGTCGTACGCGGAGGAGCACGAGGCCCTCATCGACGCGTTCCTGCGCAAGGACCCGGACATCGGGACGCTGGTCAAGGCGCACGTCCTGGGGTGCGCGCCGCGCGCCTGAGGCGCTGCGCAAGTGTCGCCCCCACCGCTCTTCTGTGCAGGTCAGCGCCCGTTTTGACGGGTAAATCCCGTCACTCGGTGCCCCATTTCATGGCACCGCATGCCACTTTCTTCATATCGAGAAGTTTTGCCGTTCATCCTTTGATCGATCATCGATCGGCGTCTTACAGTTCACTTCGCGGGCCCACCGGCCCCATCGCCCTGTCCTGCCAGTCAGGGACTTTCTCCACCCCCCTCCTCACCGGAAGGCGGCGATCATGACCGACCCCGTAGGAAAGCTTCCGAGCGAGCTCGACCAGCTCCCGGACCGCGACCCGGAGGAGACCGCTGAATGGGCGGCCTCCCTGGATGCCGTCACCAAGGCCGCGGGCCCGCACCGTGCCGCGTACCTGATGCGGCGCTCGCTCCAGCATGCCGAGGGCGCCGGTCTCGCGCTGCCCAAGCTGCTGGAGACCGACTACGTCAACTCCATCCCGACCGCCGCGGAGCCCGACTTCGCCGGTGACCTGGAGATGGAGTCGAAGATCACCGCGTGGAACCGCTGGAACGCGGCCGCGATGGTCACCCGTGGCGCGCGCTTCGGCGTCGGCGGCCACATCGCCACCTTCGCCTCGGCGGCCTGGCTGTACGAGACCGGCTTCAACCACTTCTTCCGCGGCAAGGAGGGGGACGGCTCCGGCGACCAGCTGTACGTGCAGGGCCACGCCTCCCCCGGCATCTACGCCCGCGCCTTCCTCGACGGCCGGCTCAGCGAGCAGCAGCTCGACAACTTCCGCCAGGAGGCGGGCGGCAACGGCCTGCCGTCCTACCCGCACCCGCGGCGGCTGCCCTGGCTGTGGGAGTTCCCCACGGTCTCCATGGGCCTCGGCCCGCTCTCGGCGATCTACCAGGCGCGCTTCAACCGCTACCTCGCCAACCGCAACATCAAGGACACGTCGAACTCGCACGTCTGGGCCTTCCTGGGCGACGGCGAGATGGACGAGCCCGAGTCGACCGCCGCCCTCGCGCTGGCGGCCCGCGAGAAGCTCGACAACCTGACCTTCGTCATCAACTGCAACCTGCAGCGCCTCGACGGTCCGGTCCGCGCCAACTTCCGCGTCGTGCAGGAGCTGGAGGGCGCCTTCCGCGGCGCCGGCTGGAACGTCATCAAGACGCTCTGGGGCAACGCCTGGGACGAGCTGTTCCAGCTCGACACCACGGGCGCGCTGGTGCGCCGCCTCCGCGAGGTCC
Source organism: Streptomyces sp. NPDC016469 (assembly GCF_040632905.1). NCBI lineage: Bacteria > Bacillati > Actinomycetota > Actinomycetes > Kitasatosporales > Streptomycetaceae > Streptomyces > Streptomyces sp. NPDC016469. The sequence goes on along the minus strand of NZ_JBEYCQ010000001.1, from coordinate 389,322 downwards.
CGGACGCGCAGTTCCAGACGTACGCCACCCGTGACGTCGCGTACATCCGCGAGCACTTCTTCGGCGCCGAGCCCGCCCTCGCCGAGCTGGCGAAACTGCTCACCGACGCGAAGATCGCCGAGTGTTTCTACACCTCGCGCGGCGGCCACGAGGCCCGCAAGGTGTACGCGGCCTACCGTGCGGCCGTCGAGCACAAGGGCGCGCCGACCGTGATCCTCGCCCAGACGGTGAAGGGCTACACGCTCGGCAAGGGCTTCGAGTCCAAGAACGCCAACCACCAGATGAAGAAGCTGACGATCGACGAGTTCAAGGGCATGCGCGAGCTGCTCGGCCTCCCGATCCCGGACAGCGCCTTCGCCGACGGCCTGGTGCCCTACGGCCACCCGGGCGCCGACTCCCCCGAGGTCCGCTACCTCCAGGAGCGCCGCGCCGCCCTCGGCGGCCCCGCCCCGGCCCGCCGGGTGCACGCGGTGGCGCTGCCGCAGCCCGAGGAGCGCGCGTTCGCCGCGCTCAAGAAGGGCTCCGGCAAGCAGGAGATGGCCACCACCATGGCCTTCGTCCGCCTGGTCAAGGACCTGATGCGGGACAAGCAGACCGGTAAGCGCTGGGTGCCGATCGTCCCGGACGAGGCCCGCACCTTCGGCATGGAGTCGCTGTTCCCCTCGGCCGGCATCTACTCGCCGCTGGGCCAGACGTACGAGCCGGTCGACCGCGACCAGCTGATGTACTACAAGGAGGCCAAGGACGGCCAGATCCTCAACGAGGGGATCACCGAGGCCGGTGCCATGGCCGACTTCATCGCCGCCTCGACGTCGTACGCGACGCACGGCGAGACGATGATCCCGTTCTACATCTTCTACTCGATGTTCGGCTGGCAGCGGACGGGCGACCAGTTCTGGCAGCTCGCCGACCAGCTCGGCAAGGGCTTCATCGTCGGCGCCACCGCCGGCCGTACGACCCTGACGGGCGAGGGCCTCCAGCACGCGGACGGCCACTCGCACCTGATCGCCGCCACGAACCCGGCGTCGCTCAACTACGACCCGGCGTTCGCGTACGAGATCGCGGTGATCGTCAAGGACGGTCTGCGCCGGATGTACGGCCCCGACGCCGAGGACGTCTTCTACTACCTGACGGTCTACAACGAGCCGAAGCCGCAGCCCGCGATGCCGGAAGGCGTCGAGGAGGGCATCGTCAAGGGCCTGTACCGCTTCAAGGAGGGCACGCCCGCCACGGCGGAGGCGCCGCGCGCCCAGCTGCTCGCCTCCGGCACGGCGATCCACTGGGCCCTGGAGGCCCAGGAGCTCCTCGCCGCCGACTGGGGTGTCACGGCCGACGTCTGGTCCGCGACCTCCTGGGGCGAGCTGCGCCGCGAGGCGCTGGAGTGCGACGAGGCGCTGCTCCGCGGCGAGCAGCGGGTGCCGTACGTGACGCAGGTGCTGGAGGGCGCTCCGGGCCCGGTCGTCGCGGTCAGCGACTGGATGCGCGGGGTCCCGGACCAGATCAGCCAGTGGGTCGAGCAGGACTGGACCTCGCTCGGCACGGACGGCTTCGGTCTCTCCGACACGCGTGACGCGGCCCGCCGCCACTTCGGCGTCGACGCCCCGTCCGTCGTGGTCGCGACCCTGGCCCAGCTGGCCCGGCGCGGCGAGGTGCCGGCGACTGCCGTCAAGGAGGCGCGGGACCGGTACGGTCTCTGACAGCCTGATCAGGCCCGTCCGGCTTCGAGGCCTTGTCCTCGATCGCCGGACGGGCCTGTCTTCCGTTCACAATGGCCGCATGCGTGCTGCCCGGCTGATCCGAATGGTGCTGCTCCTCCAGGCCCGCCCCGGCATGACCGCCGCCGAGCTGTCCCGGGAGCTGGAGGTGTCCGAGCGGACCGTCACCCGCGACGCCCAGGCCCTCTCCGAGGCCGGTGTCCCGGTCTACGCGGAGCGCGGCCGGGCCGGCGGCTACCGGCTCGTCGGCGGCTACCGCACCGGGCTGACCGGCCTCGCCCGCGACGAGGCGGAGGCGCTGTTCCTGTCCGGGCTGCCCTCGGCCCTGCGCGAGATGGGGCTCGCGGACGCCGCCTCGGCCGCCCGCCTGAAGGTGTCGGCGGCCCTGACACCCGCGCTGCGGGACGCCCCGGCGGGGGCGGGACGGCGCTTCCACCTGGACGCGCCCGGCTGGTACCAGGAGCCGGTCACCCCGGAGCTGCTGCCCGCCGTGGCCGAGGCGGTGTGGCGCGACCGGCTGCTCCTCGCCCGGTACCGGCGGGCGGGCCGGGACACCGACGTCGAACGGGAGCTGGCCCCGTACGGGCTCGTCCTGAAAGCGGGCGTCTGGTACCTCTGCGCCCGCGCGGGCGACGACACGCGGGTGTACCGCATCGACCGGTTCACCGCCGCCACCGTTTCGGCCACCCCTTTCGTCAGGGACGAGGGTTTCGACCTGCCCGCGTTCTGGGAAGAGCGGTCCGCCGCGTTCGCCCGCTCCCTGCTGCGTACGGAGGTGACGCTGCGGCTCTCGGAGGCGGCCGCGCACCGGCTGCCGCATCTCGTGGACCGGGCCGCCGCCACGGAGGCGCTGGAGGCGGCCGGGCCGCCCGGCGCGGACGGCCGGGTCACGGTCACCCTGGCGGTCGAGTCCCTGGACGTCGCCTACGGCCAGCTGCTGGGCCTCGGACCGGAGTTGGAGGTGCTGGCCCCGGCCGGGCTGCGGGAGAGGTTCCGGGCGGCGGCCGCCCGGCTGCACGCGCTCTACGGGGGCACGCCCTGACGGCTTCGTTCAGATGTCTGGGCGTGCGTCGGCCGCCCTCAGGGCAGATGCTGGACCCGTGATGGACGAGACCGGGTTCTGGGAGCTGATCGACAGCACGCGCGAGGCCGCCGACGGCGACCCCGAGGACCATGCCGACCTGCTGGTCGAACAGCTGGTGCTGCGCGACCCCGAAGCGGTGCTGGACTTCGCCCGGCACTTCGAGGCCCGTTTCAACCGGGCCTACCGCTGGGACCTGTGGGGCGCCGCCGCCCTCCTGCTCGGCGGCGCGGACGACGACGCCTTCGACTACTTCCGCTGCTGGCTGATCGGCCGGGGCCGGGAGGTCTTCGAGGGCGCCGTCCACGACCCGGACGCCCTGGCCGAACTGCTGGACTCCTTCGACGAGGAGCTGGACGGCGACGGCGAGGAGCTGGGGTACGCGGCCGACGAGGCGTACGAACAGCTCACCGGCGTGGTCGCGCCCGACCTCGGCCTGCCCCCGCAGGCGGACGAGCCGGAGGGCACGCCGCTCGACCCGGACGACGACGCGGCCCTGGCGGCCCGGCTGCCCGCGCTCTGGGAGCGGTTCGGCGGCTGAGCGCGCCCGTCACGGGGTGAGCGGGCGGGCCATCATCACGTCGTCCACGTAACTCCCGCTCAGGAAGAACTCGCCCCGCAGCACGCCCTCGACGGTGAAGCCCTCCGCCTCGTACAGCGCGCGGGCGGGGGCGTTGTGGCCGAGGACCCGCAGGGTGATCCGGTTCGCCCCCTCCCCGCGTGCCGCCGCGCAGGCCGCGCGGACCAGGGCGCGTCCGACGCCCCGGCCGCGCGCCCAGTGGGCCACGGCGAGGCCCTGGATCTGCCGGACGTGCGTGTGGCAGGCGAGTGGGCTCGGCGACACGACGCGTATGTAGCCGGCCGGCACCCGCTCCCCCGCCTCGTTCACCGCCTCCGCCACCAGGATGTCCCGGGGCGTGGTCCGCTCGTCGAAGAACGGCGCGTACGGAGGCTGCGGGCGCGGCTGCACCGCGTGCAGCGTCGACCAGGTGGTGCGGTCCAGTTCCACGAGCGCGGGCTCGTCCGCGAGAACGGCGCGGCGGACCACGGGCGCGGCGGGGGTTGCGGATGCGGTGGATTCGGTCATGGCCGCCACTGTGCCACGGCCGTGTACGGCGGCTCCGGTGGGGCAGGATGGACGCCATGCCGCACTCCCGTATCGCCGTCAGCGGATCGACCGGACTCATCGGAGCGGCGCTGGTGCGCTCGTTGCGGGCCGACGGACACGAGGTGGTCCGCTTGGTGCGCCACCCGGCGCGGGACGGCGACGAGGTGGAGTGGGACCCGAAGCGGGGACACGTGGACGTGGCCGGGCTCGTGGGCTGCGACGCGGTCGTCCACCTCGCCGGGGCGGGGGTCGGCGACCACCGCTGGACCGAGGCGTACAAGAAGGAGATCCGGGACAGCCGGGTGCTGGGCACCGCCGCGATCGCGGACGCCGTCGCCTCGCTCGACACCCCGCCCGCCGTACTGCTGTCCGGCTCCGCGATCGGCTTCTACGGGGACACCGGCGACCGCCCGGTCGACGAGGAGGCGCCGCCCGGGGACGGGTTCCTGCCGTCGGTCTGCGTGGAGTGGGAGGAGGCCACGGCGGCGGCCGAGGAGGCGGGGGTGCGTACGGTGCACGCCCGCACCGGCCTGGTGGTCGCCCGGGAAGGGGGTGCCTGGGGGCGGCTCTTCCCGCTGTTCCGGGCGGGGCTCGGCGGCCGGATGGGCGACGGGCGGCAGTACTGGAGCTTCATCGCGCTGCACGACCACATCGCGGCGCTGCGGCACGTCCTGGACACCCCGGAGCTGTCCGGGCCGGTGAACCTGACCGCCCCGACGCCCGTCACCAATGCCGAGGTGACCGCCGCGATGGGCCGGGTGCTGCGGCGGCCGACCCTCTTCACGGCGCCCGCGCCGGCCCTGCGGCTCGCGCTGGGCGAGTTCGCCGGGGATGTGCTGGGCAGTCAGCGGGTGCTGCCCGCGCGGCTGCTGGACTCCGGCTTCTCGTTCGCCTTCCCCTCCGTCGACGCCGCCATCCGCGCCGCCCTGCGCTGACCGTCCGGACCGGCCCGGTATTTCGGACGGGCGTGCGACCCCGTGCATCGGTGCACCGGTCCGCGCGCGACTGCGCAGGATCGGGCCACTCTCCTAGCCTCCTGACGAACTCACGCATTCCGGTGGGCGGTTGAGGGCATGAGCCCCCCACCACTCGCGTCGAACCGGGGAGGGCACGTGCTCAGCACGGCACACCACGCGGACGTCGTCATCATCGGGGCCGGGATCGCCGGCCTGTCGGCGGCCCACCGACTGACCAGCGCCGGGGTCAGCGTCAGCGTCCTGGAGGCCGGCCCCGGCGTCGGCGGCCGGATGGCCACGGACGAGGTGGACGGGTTCCGTCTCGACCGCGTCGGCCCGCTGCTCAACACCGCGTATCCGGAGCTCCGCACCACACCGGGGCTCGACGGACTCGTCCTGCGCACGTTCGATCACGGGGTCCTCGTGCACAGCGAGGGCCGCCGCCAGCGGACCGGCGAGACCCGCCGCGTGCCGGGCGCACGCGGCGCACGGGGCGCGCTCAAGGCGGCGCGCGCCCTCGCGCACGCTCCCCGGCCGCCGCGCGCGGGCGCCCTCACCGGGGCCATGGGCGGCGCGATCGACCACGCCCGGCTCGGCGTGGCCCTGACCCGCCTCGCCGCCACCCCGCCGGCCCGCATCCTCGCCCGGCCCGAACGCGCCGCGCTCGACGCGCTGGCCGGCCGGCTCTCCTCCCGTACGCTCAACGGCTTCGTACGCCCGCTGCTCACCGCGCTGCTCAGCGATCCGGACCTCACCACGTCCAGCCGGTGCGCCGACCTCGCTCTGCGGACGTACGCGAGCGGACGGCTGTGTGTGCCCGAGGGAGGGGCGGGTACGCTGCCGGCGCTCCTCGCCGCTTCCCTGCCGCCGGGCACCGTACGCACCGGGGTGCACGTCACCTCCGCCGACATCACCTCCGTACGCACCAAGGAGCACGGCGAGCTGGGCTGCCGCTCCCTGCTCGTGGCCACCGGAGCGAGCGCCGCCGCCGAGCTGCTGCCCGGCCTGCGCCTGCCGTCCTTCCACCCCGTGACGGTGCTCCACCACACCGCGCCCGCTCCCCCGCCCACCGGCGCCTCGCTCCTCCTGGACGCCGACCGGTCGGGCCCCGTCTCCCACACCGCCGTGATGAGCGAGGTCGACCCGGTGCGCGCCCCGCACGGCCGGACCCTGATCAGCTCCACGGTCCTCGGCACCCCGCCCGACGACCTCGACCGCACGGTCCGCGCCCACCTCGCCGCGCTCCACGGCGTGCCCACCGACGACTGGGAGCTGCTGGCCGCCCACCACGACCCCGAGGCCGTCCCCGCGATGCCCGCCCCGCACGACCCGAGCCGCCCGGTCCGGCTCCTCGCCGGCCTCTACGTGTGCGGCGACCACCGCGACACCGGCACCGTCCAGGGAGCCCTGGCCTCGGGCGCCCGCGCCGCCGCGTCGATCCTCCACGACCTCGGCGTACACCCGGCCGCCGGGGACACCGCACTTCCCGAGGCGGCCTGAAGCGGGGTCGCTCAGCCCAGCGCGGCGACCCGCTCCCGGTAGCCGCGCACGGCGGCGGCGTCCCGGTAGGGCTCCAGCCGCCGTTCGAAGTCCCGCACGTACTCCGTGGCCCGCACCGAGCGCATCTCGGCGGCCTGCTGGGCGGCCTCCGCGCCCAGCCGGCACGCCTGGTCCAGCTCCCCCAGGCCCAGCCGGGCGGATGCCAGCACCACCCGGCAGAACAGCCTGCTGCGGGCGTACGCGGGGGCGCGCAGCTGGAGCGCGCGCTCCGCGTACTGCGCGGCGGACCGGTACTGCTGGAGGTCGCGGTGGCAGTGCCCGAACTCGTCGGCGAGCTGCGCCTCGTCGAAGTGGCGCGCCCAGTGCGGCACCTCGTCACCGGGGCGGGCCGCCTCCAGCGCGCGTTCCGCCCGGGCGAGCGAGGCCGTGCACGCCTTGGAGTCCCCGAGCACCGCGTGCCCGCGCGCCTCCACCGCGTGCAGCATGGCCATGACGGTGTGGGGCGCGGCCGAGCCGATGCCCTGCTGCGCCACCCGGGCCAGCTGGACCGCTTCCCGGCCGTGGGCGAGATAGACCGCCTGGCGGCTCATGGTGATCAGCACATAGCTGCCGTACGCCCGGTCGCCCGCCGCCTGGGAGAGCCGGAGGGCCTGGACGAAATAGCGCTGCGCGAGACCGTGCGCCGCGATGTCGAACGAGGTCCAGCCGGCCAGCCTGGTCAGGTCGGCGGCGGCCGCGAACAGCCTCCGGCCGGTCGCCTCCCCGTACGTGCCGCGCAGCATCGGCTCCGTCTCGTGCTCCAGGTACCGCACGAGGGCCTGCCGGGCGTGCCCGCCGCCGTAGGCGTGGTCGAGCGTACGGAAGAGCTCGGCCACCGAACGCAGCGCCGCGACGTCCCCCTCGCCGACCCGCAGTCCCGAGCCCCGCTCGGTCTGCCGCTGCCGGGGCACCCCCGGGCCGGCCGTCGCGCCGCCGGCCGGGGCGCCGGGCGGTGCGGGCACCCCGCCGGGCCGCGACGGCACCGGCCCCCGCACGCTGTGCCGCCCGGCCTGTTCGGGCACGGCGGTCAGGGCTCCGGCGGCGGGCGACTGGGCGCCGGCCGCCCGTGCCGCTCCGGCCCTGGCGGCCCCGCCGGGCGCCGGACGGCCGACCCACTCGTCGGCCCGGCCGATCAGCCAGTCCCGGCTGGGCACGACGAGACCGGCCGGGGTGAACGCGATCTTCCGCAGCTCGGTGTGGCTGCCGGAGTCCTTGCGCCAGAGTCCGCTGACGATGTCGACCGCCTCGGCGGGCGTGGCGGCGAACTCCAGGCCCGCGTAGACCGGGGCGCAGGCGTCGAGCCCGAGGTCCTGCGCGGAGAGCCGGCGGCCGAGGCGCCGGGTGAAGACCTCGGCGATCAGCGCGGGGGTGGTCCCCCGGGGCTGCTGGCCGCGCAGCCAGCGGGTCACGGAGGTCTTGTCGTACCGCAGGTCGAGTCCGTGTTCGAGGCCGAGCTGGTCCACCCGGCGGGCGAGGCCGGCGTTGGAGAACCCGGCCTCGGTGATGAGCGAGGCGAGCCGGCGGTTGGGCGTGCGCTGCGGAGGTCGTTCGGACATCAGCTGTAGGGTCTCCTGCCTTCGGGGCCGGGCAGCCCTCTGACGAACGGCGCGAATTTAACTGTCTGCGGGGCGGCCTCAGCACCCTTCGCTCCACATTCATCCGATCGTGTGAGGATTGTGGGCGGCGCTGACGGGAAGACCTGCCCGGCTCATGCGCCGACGCCGGTCGTACAGTGGCCGGGGCGCGATTCGTGCAGGGTGACGCGGTACCGGGGAAACCCTCCGGGCCACGGCACCGCGAGAAGAGAGGCTGCTGCCGTGACTGAGCTCCGGTTCGTCCGTATGGGATTCGGCGAGAACGCCGTCGACTACCGCGAGGCGTGGCAGAAGCAGCGCGAGGTGCACGCGGCACGGTTCGAGGACACCGTCCCGGACACCTGCCTGCTCCTGGAACACCCGCCCGTCTACACCGCGGGCAGGCGCACGGAGGACAGCGAGCGCCCCCTCGACGGCACCCCCGTCATCGACGTGGACCGCGGCGGCAAGATCACCTGGCACGGCCCCGGCCAGCTCGTCGGCTACCCGATTCAGAAGCTCCCCCGCCCCGTGGACGTCGTCGCCCATGTGCGCCGCCTGGAGGAGGCGCTGATCCGCACCGCCGCCGAGTTCGGCGTCGAGACCAGCCGGGTCGAGGGCCGCAGCGGCGTCTGGGTCCTGGGCGACCCGGTCGAGCAGCGCCCCGCCCTCGGCGGCCTCACCCTCGACTTCGACCCGCGCCTGGCGGACGACGAGTTCGACGCCCGGCTCAACGGTCCCGAGTACGCCCCCTCCAACGCCGGACAGCGCCGCGAGGACCGCAAACTCGCCGCGATCGGCATCCGCGTGGCCAAGGGCGTCACCATGCACGGCTTCTCGTTCAACGTGAACCCCGACAACACCTGGTTCGACCGCATCGTGCCCTGCGGCATCCGGGACGCCGGCGTCACCTCGCTCAGCTACGAACTGGGCCGCGACATCACCATCGAAGAGGTCCTGCCGGTCGTCGAGAAGCACCTCCGGGACATCCTGGAGAACGCCGAGCTCGCCCCCCGTACGATCGAACGCGCCGGCGACACCATGGCCACGGCGTGACCCACGGAACACGCTTCCGGGAATAGGCCCCGCCTGCCCCAGGTTGGGCAGACGTACAACCGAATGAACCACGGGCGTACCCTGGTGTTCGCCGAAGAATCCAATGCAGTGAAAGCAAAGGGGAGTGCCGGAGTGTCTGTCGCACCCGACGGGCGCAAGATGCTGCGCCTTGAGGTCCGGAACAGCCAGACCCCCATCGAGCGCAAGCCCGAGTGGATCAAGACCCGGGCGAAGATGGGCCCCGAGTACAACCAGCTGCAGAAACTCGTCAAGAGCGAGGGCCTGCACACGGTGTGCCAGGAGGCCGGCTGCCCCAACATCTTCGAGTGCTGGGAGGACCGCGAGGCCACGTTCCTCATCGGCGGCGACCAGTGCACCCGGCGCTGTGACTTCTGCCAGATCGACACGGGCAAGCCGCAGGCGCTGGACCGGGACGAACCCCGCCGCGTCGGCGAGTCCGTCGTCACGATGGACCTGAACTACGCCACCATCACCGGCGTCGCCCGCGACGACCTGGAGGACGGCGGCGCCTGGCTGTACGCGGAGACCGTGCGCCAGATCCACGCGCTGACCGCGGACCGGGAGGCCGGCCGCACCAAGGTCGAGCTGCTGATCCCCGACTTCAACGCCGAGCCCGAGCAGCTCGCCGAGGTCTTCTCCTCGCGCCCCGAGGTGCTCGCGCACAACGTGGAGACGGTGCCGCGCATCTTCAAGCGCATCCGCCCGGGCTTCCGCTACGAGCGGTCCCTGGAGGTCATCACCCGCGCCCGTGAGGCCGGCCTGGTAACCAAGTCGAACCTGATCCTCGGCATGGGCGAGACCCGCGAAGAGGTCAGCGAGGCGCTCCAGGACCTGTACGACGCGGGCTGCGAGCTCATCACGATCACGCAGTACCTGCGGCCCTCGGTGCGCCACCACCCGGTCGAGCGCTGGGTGAAGCCCCACGAGTTCGTGGAGCTCAAGGACGAGGCCGACGCGATCGGGTACTCGGGCGTCATGTCCGGGCCGCTCGTCCGCTCCTCGTACCGCGCGGGCCGCCTCTTCCAGCAGGCGATGGACCGGCGCGAGGCCCAGGCCCCGGTGCCGTCCGCGTAATCCGTTGACCGCCCGACGCGGTCCGTCCCGTCCCCGCAGGTCCGAGAGGCCCGGGGCGCGGACGGACCGCGTCGGCGTGCGCGGAACCCGTATCAAGGTTTCATTGGTGTTTGACCGACCGGTCACGCGCTGGTAACACCGAACGGTGACGCTGGATGCACGCGCGGCGCGGTGAAGCACACCGCCACCGCCGTTCCCGCGCCCCGTCTCCAGTCCGCGCAGCACACGTACATCGTTTCCGAGGGGACTTGCCACGATGCAGGCCGCGCCGGTACGCGCCACCGTCATCCCGACCGTCACCAACACCCTCCGCGCCGTGGAGTCGCTGCTGCTCAGTGGCGGCCAGCGCACCGCCCGCCGCAACGCCTGGACGGCCGTCCTGGAGGACCGCCGCCGGGCGAAGGACCGGGCCGAGTCCGGCTACGTGCCGGAACGGGAGGCCGTGGGCGCCCGTCGTTCGAAGGCCACGTAAACTTCATTGCATGGCGAGGAAGGCAAACACCACTGAAGGCGCGGACAGCGCCGAGAACGCGGGGCGGCTCAAGCAGATCGCTCTGACCTACAAGATGACCAAGCGGACCGACTCCAAGATCGGTCTTGTGGTCGCGGGTGTGGGAATCGTCACCTTCGGTGTCATCCTCGCGATCGGTTTTCTGATCGATCACCCGATCTACCTGGGCATCCTGGGCTTCGTGCTCGCGCTCCTCGCGATGGCGATCATCTTCGGACGCCGCGCCGAGCGCGCCGCCTTCGGACAGATGGAGGGCCAGCCGGGCGCCGCGGCGGCGGTGCTGGACCGCGTGGGCCGCGGCTGGACGACGACCCCGGCGGTCGCGATGAACCGCAGCCAGGACGTCGTGCACCGCGCCGTGGGCAAGGCGGGCATCGTGCTGGTCGCCGAGGGCAACCCGAACCGGGTGAAGAGCCTGCTCGCGGCCGAGAAGAAGAAGATGGCCCGCATCGTGGTGGACGTCCCCGTCCACGACATCATCGTCGGCAACGGTGAGGGCCAGGTGCCCCTGAAGAAGGTCCGCACCAAGATGCTGAAGATGCCCCGCGTCCTGACCGGCCCCCAGGTGACGGCCGCCAACGACCGGCTCCGCGCGATGGGGGACCTGATGAGCAACATGCCCTTGCCGAAGGGCCCCATGCCGAAAGGCACGCGGATGCCTCGCGGCGGCAAGATGCGCTGACGCGTCCGGAAACCCGAGAGGGCGGGCTGTGAACCACGAAGGTTCACAGCCCGCCCTTTTTCGCGTTTCTTACGCTTCCTACGCCTCAGACGCGGATCTGGACCGCGCGGGCCAGGCGGTCGTGGAGGCCGCGGCCGTCGCGGTCCCAGACGAGCGCCGGGATCGCGAGGCAGAGCAGGACGCTGCGGACGAGGACCCGGACGAGGCCGAGGCGGCCGCCGTCCTCGGCGACGACCCGGGTGCCCACGAGGCGCTTGCCGGGGGTGCAGCCGATCGTGCCGACGGTGAGCACGCTCATCACGAGGAAGATGCCGAGCGCCCAGTTCCCGGACGCCTGCTGGTCACCGCGAGCGAACAGTCCGTATGCGATCAGCAGGCACAGGGCCCAGTCGATGAAGAGGGCCCCGAAGCGCCGGCCGAGCGGGGCGATGGCCCCGGGGCCCTGCTCGGGGAGGCCGAGCCGCTTGCCCCGGTAGCCGAAGTCCGCGCCCATGTCCTCGGCGGCCGCGCGCGGCCCGGAGAGCCACGATCCGATTGCTTGCCTATTGTCCACCCGAACACGGTACTGCGCCCGGCCGCGCGCCTTCCCCCGCGGGTGCCGTCCCATTCCTCGGACGCCCGTTTGAAACGGCCCGCAGGCCCGTAAGGCCGCGCCAGGGAGGGTGTCCGAGGCCGGTACGACCGCTCCCCGCAGCCGCGCCGGTTAACTTCGGCGAAACAAATGGGTCATGCTTGAGAAATCCGGTCTGCCTATGGTCGGGTCCAGCGTGTGCCACCGCACTGGTCACACAACGAGCTGCAACCCCGTCCCTCCCGGGCCGGGAGTAGGAGGAGTTGGATGTTCCAGAACGCCGACGACGCGAAGAAGTTCATCGCCGACAACGACGTCAAGTTCATCGATGTCCGGTTCTGCGACCTGCCCGGTGTGATGCAGCACGTCACCGTGCCGGCGGCGACCTTCAACCCGGCCGACGAGCTTGCCTTCGACGGCTCGTCGATCCGCGGCTTCCAGGCCATCCACGAGTCCGACATGGCGCTCCGCGCGGACCTGTCGACCGCCCGGGTCGACCCCTTCCGCCGTGACAAGACCGTCAACATCAACTTCTTCATCCACGACCCGATCACCGGCGAGCAGTACAGCCGTGACCCGCGCAACGTGGCCAAGAAGGCGGAGGCGTACCTCGCCTCGACCGGCTTCGCCGACACCGCGTACTTCGGTCCCGAGGCCGAGTTCTACGTGTTCGACAACGTCCGCTTCCAGACGTCGGCGAACGAGAGCTTCTACCACATCGACTCCGAGGCCGGCGCCTGGAACACCGGTGCGGTCGAGAACAACCGCGGTTACAAGGTCCGCTACAAGGGCGGCTACTTCCCGGTCTCCCCGGTCGACCACTTCGCGGACCTGCGCGCCGAGATGTCCCTGGAGCTGCAGAACAGCGGCCTGCAGATCGAGCGCCAGCACCACGAGGTCGGCACCGGCGGCCAGGCGGAGATCAACTACAAGTTCAACACGCTGCTCGCCGCGGCCGACGACCTGATGCTCTTCAAGTACATCGTGAAGAACGTCGCCTGGCGCAACGGCAAGACCGCGACCTTCATGCCGAAGCCGATCTTCGGCGACAACGGCTCGGGCATGCACGTCCACCAGTCCCTGTGGTCCGGCGGCGACCCGCTGTTCTACGACGAGCAGGGCTACGCGGGCCTGTCGGACATGGCGCGCTACTACATCGGCGGCATCCTCAAGCACGCCCCGTCGCTGCTGGCCTTCACCAACCCGACGGTGAACTCCTACCACCGCCTGGTCCCGGGCTTCGAGGCCCCGGTCAACATGGTGTACTCGCAGCGCAACCGCTCCGCCGCGATGCGCATCCCGATCACGGGCTCCAACCCGAAGGCGAAGCGCGTCGAGTTCCGCGCCCCGGACCCGTCGTCCAACCCGTACCTGGCCTTCTCCGCGCTCCTGATGGCCGGCCTGGACGGCATCAAGAACAAGATCGAGCCGGCCGAGCCGATCGACAAGGACCTGTACGAGCTGGCCCCCGAGGAGCACGCCAACGTCCAGCAGGTCCCGACGTCCCTCCCGGCCGTCCTGGACGCCCTCGAGGCCGACAACGAGTACCTCCAGGCCGGCGGCGTCTTCACGTCCGACCTGATCGAGACGTGGATCGACTACAAGCGCACCCACGAGATCGCCCCGATCCAGCTGCGCCCGCACCCGCACGAGTTCGAGCTGTACTTCGACCTGTAAATCGCGGCTGCGCCACAGCGAAGAGCTTGGTCACCCTCCGCAGAGGGTGACCAAGCTCTTCGCTAACTCCCCTGCAGGGTCCTGACCATGACCGCGTACAGCGGGGAGCCTTCGGAAGGCTTGGCCTCGTCGCGCTTTTCGTAGCCCCACTTCTCGTACAGGGCTTGCACCCTCGGGTGGGTAGCGTCGACCAGGAGGGTCACGAAGTCGACGTCGACGGATCTGATCAGTGCGTCGTGGATCTGCTGCGCCCGGCCGGTCCCCTGCCACCGGGGCACCACCATCAGCTCGGACAGGGCGAAAATGCGGCCGCGCACGCCCCTGGGCCGGTCCGCTCCCTTCCACCAGCCGCCCGGCTTGAACCTCGAACCGTACGCGTACCCGACCGCTCCGCCGTCCTCCCAGCCCGAGACGCAGTGCCAGTCCTCGCGCTTGGACCACAGGTCGACGTAGTACGAGAACCGCTCGCGCGAGTGGAACGGGTTGGGCTCGTCCGCGTAGACCTCGTCATGTATGTCCAGGAGCAAGGAGCGCACGTCCTGGGCGTCGGCGTGCGTGTGCGTTCTCAGATCCATCGCCGCGACTCCTCGATCCAGCTCGCGGCCTCGGGCGCCTTCGTGCCCGTGGCCTCGATGACTTGGCGTGTGACAGCGAGCGTCTTCGTCGTACGCCGCGACCCGGACGTCGGCAGCAGCATCTCGTACGCGCGGCGTCCTGTTTCGGCGGCAAGCTCGACCTCTCTCTGCCTCGCCTGGGCAAGCGACAGGTGCGCCGTGTAGAGGGCCCTGTTGCGGACCATGCCGTCGGGGATCGCCGCAAGGGTGCGGTGGAGGCAGGACTCGGCCCGCTCGTGCTCCCCGAGCGCGGTCCAGACGTACGACGACAAGGCGTCGAATTCGGCTCGGTCGTAGAACGTGATCCACGCGGAGGGTTGCACGTCGCCGGCGCGTCCGAACGCCTTCTCCGCGAGGCTCATGGCGCGCAGGGATTCGGTGGGCCGGTGCAGCCTGGCCAAGGCGTTGGCGTGCCGCATGTGTCCCAGCGACGCGTACAGCGGGTCGCGCCGGGCGGTCGAGGACCGCTTCATGACCTCGGCGCCGGCCGCCGCCTCGGCGTGGTTCTCGCGCTGGCTGGAGGTGAGCATCAGATGGTCCCAAACGCGGTACATGGCTTCCCCGTCACGCGCCAGGCCCGCCAGAGGCAGGGCCCTGTCGAGGTGGGAGCGGGCACGCCGGGGAGCACTGGCGTCGATGGCGGCGAAGGCCGCCAGACACGTGGCATCGGAGGCGAGCCGGTACATCTGGCGCCGCACGCGGTCCGAGGCGCCGCCGCCGGCGAGCGACGACTGGATACGTGCCGCGAGCTCGATGGCCTTGTTCTCGATTCTTCCCGCCCCGCCGAGTCGCGCGTCACCGCGCAGCAACTCGGTGTACTCCAGGCGAAACCGGTCGGCGTCGGGCTGTCCCAGCCGCGTGAGGCGTGGCAAGGCAGCAGCGGCGACGGCGGTCCCGGTCGCCGCGACAAGGAAGGTACGGCGGTGCACTGGGTCCTCCGCTTGTACGGCGGTGCGTGGTGGGGCGAACCCTAGGTCCGCGACAGGGCAGCCGAATACCGCTTCGAGTGCGGCGCACGTGCGACCGATCGGTCTGCGGGTGCTGCCGTTGAGGAGGTTGCGCACTGTCCGCGCGGACACATCGCCCGGTCTCCCGCCGAGGTCATCGAGCGCGATGTTCATCCGACGCGCTAATTCTTCCTGCGTCAGGCCGAGTTCACTCATCCGGCCTCTCAGGATGACGTTCGCTCTCATGCGGCAGAACGTAGTCGGACCGCTACGTCCTTGCCAGCCATCGGGTAATACGGACGCAAAGTTTTCCGGTTGGCAGTGGGCGACCAGGCGGCGACCTTTCCTGTCCAGAGCCGCCCGGCGGTCGTTGACTGGTCACACGCACCGGAGATTGAAGGACGCTCCGGGCGGTTCCCCGATGCAGCGACCACGCCCTGTCCGTGGCACGGCCCGCTGCGCCGACCCTCCCCGCAGGAGTGCGCGATGACCACGCCCCTCCCCGCCGACGAGCAACCGGAGTACTGCGCCCCTAGCTCCGACCTGATGGCCCGCGCCCAGGAAGGCTTCGAAGCGTTCCTCGCCCGGTTCGAGGACAACAACCCTTTCGAAGAGGAGGCCGCGCGATGACCGCCGTCGGTCTCGGATCGTTCTTCCACGAGGACGACCACCCCTGGCTGCACCGGCAGGTCCGCGACATCGCGAACCGGGGCGAGGGCGAGCTCACCGCGATCGTTCACGAGAAGGCCAACGGACGGATCGTCCGCGTCGCGCACGTGCGGCCCGCCTCGGGGATCGAGTGGACGACGTCCGCAGAGAACCTCCAGCTCATCATGTGAGACAGCGACCGGCGATTCTCGCGCACGCCGTCGCCGCCGCTCTCCTTCCGGCCACCGCCGGTACGCCCGACGGATGGCCCACCGACTTCCGCCCGGCCGGATCACCGGCCTGGGGCGGAAGCACCACCGGGCACCACTCACACATCGACGTAAGGAGCACC
The DNA here is from genome assembly GCF_040632905.1 of Streptomyces sp. NPDC016469. Taxonomy (NCBI): domain Bacteria; kingdom Bacillati; phylum Actinomycetota; class Actinomycetes; order Kitasatosporales; family Streptomycetaceae; genus Streptomyces; species Streptomyces sp. NPDC016469. Next base: position 373,196 of record NZ_JBEYCQ010000001.1, on the reverse strand, counting down.
ACCATGGTCGACGCCCACAACGAGAACAGCGACACCAGCGCCGAGAAGAAGTCGGTCGCGGTCGACCTCGGCGATGTCGCCGAACTGACCGAGGGCCAAGGCGGCGGACAGTCGGAGGACAAGCGCCGCGCGTACAACTGCTGACCCCTGTCGCACCGGGCGCGGCCCTGGCCTTCGGGCGGGGGCCGCGCCCCTTCGCCGCACCTGGAGGACACTTTGCCCATCGGCGGATTCAGCACCATCCGGCCCACCCTCCCTCGCCCGCTCGGCGCGGAGAGCATCCCCACGTCACCTCTGTGGCGGCTCGGCAGCTTCCCCATCCGCACAGCGCAGCGGCCTGGCCGCCGCATTCATGTCATCGGCTTGTGCGGAGCCACCGCTCAAGAGGTGCAGGCCCTCGCCGAACGCCCCGTGCCCACCCGCGCGACGTGGCAGTGGCCGGGCACCTATGCGGTCCTGGAGGAACTGGAACACGGACTGATCCTCCACACCGACCCGGCCGCCGCACTTCCCCTGTACGCAGTCGCCTGGCAGGGGACCTGGGCGTGGTCGACATCGGCCCGCTACCTCGGCGCCCTGGCGGGCGCTCACGTCGACACCAAGCGTCTAGCATGCGCGTTCCTCGCTCCATCCGTGCCCGTATTGGCCTCTGGCCGTACGTATTTCGCCGGAGTCGAACAGCTCCCGCCCGGCAGCCGCATCGAACTTCCCGCCACCGGAGACCGTTACACGTGCAGCACCACGTGGTGCCCCGACCCTCTCGACGGGCCGCCACCGCACCTACGCCTGCGTAACGCCCTCACTGCCGCCGTACGTCTCCGCGCCGACACCGATCCGGCCCTGTCCAGCGACCTTTCCGGTGGCCTCGACTCCACCACGGTCGCTGTTCTCGCCTCGCACACCGCACCGGATCCGGTCAACGCTGTCACCATCCATCCTCGTGGCGTCCTCTACGGCGCCGACCTCCATTACGCCCGGCTCACCGCTGCGGCCTCCCATGGCAGGCTCCGCCACCACCTCCTGCTACTCGGCGACGAACACCGGCCGTACACCGGACTCACCGACCTGCCCGTGACCGACGAACCCGCGCCCTCCACGCTCACGCAGACCCGGCTCCTAGCCCAATTCCGCTGGATGCGCCGCGAATTCGGTACCCGTACTCATCTGACCGGCGACGGCGGGGACAGCGTCCTCTTCCAGCCGCCGGCTCAGCTCGCCGATCTCCTGCGCCATCGTCGCTACACTCGCGCGGTCTGCGAGGCTTTCGGGTGGGCTCGGCTTCGGCACCTCTCCGTCGTCCCACTGCTTCGCTCCGCATCGATGATGACGGCCACCACCCGCGAGGGCGCCTCGGCAGCACTCACCAACGAGCTGACCAGCGGGGTCAAGCCGACTCGGGGTAAGGTCCGGTGGTTCTCCACCCTGCCCGTACCGGCATGGGCGGACTCGTCCGCCGTACGTCTCCTCATCGAGGCCGCCGAGGACTTCGCTGCCGCGCCCGACCCTCTACCGGGCCAGGACGCCTCGGTACGCATCCTCGTTGACGAGATCCGCGATGTGTCACGTACGGCGGTGGCCGACGCCGAGCTGGCGGACGCCTGCGGAATCGACCTGCACAATCCATTTCTGGATGCCTCCGTGGTCGACGCGGTGCTAAGGACCCCAGTCGGTCTGCGTCCCCCTCTCTACGCCTACAAGCTGGTGCTCAAGCGGGCGTTCGCCGATCTCCTCCCCGCCGAACTGGTGGCCCGCACCACGAAGGGCTCCTTTGAGGCAGACCACTACGGCGGACTGCGCGCCGCCCTCCCCCAACTCCTCGACACCGGAGGCATGAACCTGGCCGCGCTCGGCCTGATCGACGCGAAGCGATTCCGTGAGCAGATCCGCCACGCCGCCGCCGGGGTCCCAATGCCGCTCGCGCACATCGAGCAGGCCTTGGCTGCCGACGCCTGGTTGCACACCATCACCCACACTCCTGATCCCGTGTGGGCCGCCCTGGTTCCTGGAAAGGTGGAGTAATGGAGCGGTCCGTCGACTTCGGACATGTCCAGGTTGTCATCGACTACGACACCGGCGGCGTGCGCTGCCTGATTCCCACAGAGCCCGCCCCGTCGACCGCGCCGAAGGCGAGCTGGGGCAGCGCGGAGCATCCCGCCGGCCTCCCCGTCCCCCGCGATACGTGGAGCTCCACCGCAGCCGCCGCCCTCTCCGGTGTCGTGGCGGTGAAAGCGGCAGGGAGGAAGGAATCCGCCATACGACGTATCACCGATGCCATACGTGCGGCCGCGTCGACAACCACCCACCCCGCCACCCCCCAGCAGGCCGAACGCGCCGTCCTCGCCGTGCGCCGCGCCGCCTGGTATTCCCCTGCCCGCACTGCCTGTCTGGAGGAGTCGGCCGCCGCAGTGCTCCTCATCGCCCTGCGACGCCGGACCGTCGTCTGGTGTCACGGTGTCGCGCCGGATCCCGTACGCCTGCACGCGTGGGTCCAGACTGGCGACGGAGCCCCCGCAGCCGAACCGGCGTCCACGCTCCTCTACACGCCCGTCCTGATGATCGGAGACACCCATGACTGAGCCAGCTCTGTGGCTGGCCACCGCGACGTGTGGCCTGGGCTCCTACCGTGCGGATCTGGTCGAGACGTACTGGAAGTGGGAGCAGGATCCCTCCCTGATGATCGGCTACGGCCGCCAGGTCCCCGAGTCCTTGGAGGCGCGTGCCGAGGGCATGCAGCACCAGCTCCGGGGGGCCAACATCCGCTTCACTGCTTACGACCTGACGGGCGCCGAGCCCGTCCCGGTCGGCGTCACCACCCTGCTACCCGACGAATCCGTACGCACCGCCGAGTTCGTCGTCATGCTGGCGCGCGAAGCCCGTGGGCGCGGGTTCGGTGCCGAGGCGACTCGACTGACCCTCGACTACGCGTTCCACGTGGCCAGTCTGCGCATGGTGTGGCTCAAGGTTCTGGCCCCGAACGCGGCCGGGATCAAGGCGTACGAGCGTGCCGGGTTCCAGCACGCGGGGCGGCTGCGGGAGGCCGGTTACTGGCTCGGGCAGGTTTGCGACGAGGTGCTGATGGATGCCCTGGCAGAGGACTTCAGCGGGCCTTCGGCGGTGCGAGCGCTTCTGGGGCGGGGCTGACGAAGGGCGCCAGGAAGAGCGGAGTGAGGACTCACTCCGTATGGTCGGCCCATGACCGAATCCAAGGAGAACCCCACTCGCCGCCGAGCCCCCGCCATGTCGCCGGAGCAGCGGCGCGCGATGATCATCCAGACGGCGATCCCGCTGATCGCCGAGTACGGTTCCGCCGTCACGACCGCGAAGATCGCCCGGGCCGCCGGTATCGGGGAGGGCACGATCTTCCGGGTCTTCGCCGACAAGGAGGAGCTGATGCAGGCGTGTGTGGCCGAGGCGCTGTCCCCCGAGCACGCCATCCGCGAGCTCGACGCGATCGATCTGGCCCAGCCGCTGCCCGACCGGCTCGTGGAGGCGGCCGAGGCGCTGCAGGCGCACATGGCCAGGATGGGCGCGATTCTCGGGTCGCTGGGGCATGGCGGCGGGAAGCACCCCGGACCGGTGCGCGGGGCGGGGCGGAATGAGTCGTCGGCCCTTGCCCGTGCGGCCGTGGCGGAGTTGCTGGAGCCCGACCGGGCCGCCCTGCGCCGGCCCCCCGAGCAGATCGCGGCGCTCTTCTACGGGCTCCTGTTCACTCAGCCGCGTACGGACGACGAACCGGACCTCACCCCCCGGGAGCTGGTCGAGGTCTTCCTGCACGGAGCCGTCGCGGGGTAGGCGCGCCGACGGGGCCCGGGGGCCGGCCGGCCGCTCCCCCGGGCCCCTGGGGCCCTTCCCTCAGTGCCCGCCCGTCAGCTCGCCGCTCAGGGTGCGGTGCAGGGCCGCGCTCGGCTGGTTGAGGCCCACGATCTCGACCTTCTTGCCGCGTTGGGCGTACTTCGTCTCGATCGCGTCCAGGGCCGCGACCGACGAGGCGTCCCAGATGTGGGTGGCCGTGAGGTCGATGACGATCTTGTCGGGGTCGGTGGCGTACGCGAAGCGGGTGACCAGGTCGTTGGAGGAAGCGAAGAAGAGTTCGCCGGTGACGGAGTAGACGACCTGGCCGCCGTCCGGGTCCACGACCGCGGTGACGTCGGCCAGGTGCGCGACGCGCCGGGCGAAGATCACCATCGCGGTGACCGAGCCGACGACGACGCCGATCGCCAGGTTGGACGTGGCGACGACGATGGCGACGGTGATGACCATGACCGCCGTCTCGCCCACCGGCATGCGGCGCAGGGTCTTCGGGGCGATGGAGTGCCAGTCGAACGTGGCGAAGGAGACCATCACCATCACCGCGACCAGCGCCGCCATCGGGATGTCGGAGACGACCGGGCCGAAGACGATGCAGAGGACCATCAGGAACGCGCCCGCGAGGAAGGTCGAGAGGCGGGTGCGGGCCCCGGAGACCCGGACGTTGATCATCGTCTGGCCGATCATGGCGCAGCCGCCCATGCCGCCGAAGAAGCCGGTGACGATGTTGGCGATGCCCTGGCCGACGGACTCGCGGGTCTTGTCGGAGCGGGTGTCCGTGATGTCGTCGACCAGCTGCGCGGTCATGAGGGATTCCATGAGGCCGACCAGCGCCATCGCCAGGGCGTACGGGGCGATGGTGGTCAGGGTCTCCAGGGTGAACGGCACGTCGGGCAGGCCGGGCACGGGGAGCGAGGAGGGCAGCTCGCCCTTGTCGCCGACGCTGGGGACCGCGATCCCTGCCGCCAGGGTGATCGTGGTGAGCACGACGATGGAGACCAGGGGCGCCGGGATCACCCGGGTGACCTTCGGGAAGAACACCATCAGCAGCAGGCCGCCCGCGATCAGCGGGTAGACCGCCCACGGCACGTCGTGCATCTCGGGCACCTGGGCCATGAAGATCAGGATCGCCAGGGCGTTGACGAAGCCGGTCATCACGGAGCGCGGCACGAACCGCATCAGCTTGGCGACGCCCAGAGCCCCCAGCGCGATCTGGAAGACGCCCGCCAGGATCACGGTGGCGACCAGATAGCCGAAGCCGTGCTCGCGGTTGACCGGGGCGATCACCAGGGCGACCGCGCCCGTCGCGGCGGAGATCATCGCGCGGCGTCCGCCGACGACCGAGATCGTGACCGCCATCGTGAAGGCGGCGAAGAGCCCGATCGCGGGGTCCACCCCGGCGATGATCGAGAACGAGATCGCCTCGGGGATGAGGGCCAGCGCGACGACGAGTCCGGCGAGCACCTCCGTACGCCACACCTTGGGGTCGGAGATCCAGTCGGGCTTGAGGGCGCGCAGGCGGGGCGCGAACGCGGGCGTGGTGAAGGACAAGACGGTGTACCTGTCGGTCGGGCGCGCCCGGACGCGGAGCGCGGGCTTGCGGGGCTGGACAGCGGGGAAGGCGGGGGGCCGGGGTGGAGCCGGAAAGGCGGAGTCCGGGCCGGACGGGCGTTTCCAGCCCCGGTCAGGGGCGGGCAGCGGCCACGGCTCAGGGGTGACGGGTCACGGCGGGCAGGCGGCGGTGCGGGGCGTCGTCATACGCATCCGCTCGCTCGCTCTCTCATCCGCCGGGCACTCCGGTACGCCTCGGTCTCCGCCGTTTGGGCGTGGACTCCGCACGCGCGTACGCGCGGCGTTGGGCGACAAACCACTGTACCTTCCCGGCCGGCCCCCTTAGGGTCGTGCCCGTGAACACCGGACCGGCAATACGCCATGCACGGAACGGCGATCCGGTGGTGGGCTGAGCCCCCGCCGGACGTGCCCCGCCGGGTGTTCCGTATGCCTGGCGCGGGGGCCTCCCCCGGCTCGTACACCGTACGAAACCACTGTGTCGAGCCGAAGAGATCACGAGGTCGTCAGCCATGTCCGTTTCGTTCAACCACACCATCGTGGCCGCCGTGGACCGCCATGCGTCCGCGCGGTTCTTCCGGGAGCTGCTGGAGCTGGACGAGGCCCCGTCCTGGGGGCCGTTCGTCAATATCCGGCTGGAGGACGGCGTCCTGCTCCAGTTCGCGGAGCCGCCGGTGGAGATCCAGATGCAGCACTACGCGTTCCTCGTGGACGAGGAACTGTTCGACCGGGCCTACGGGCGGCTGGTCGGGGGCGGGGTCGAGCACTGGGCCGATCCGCAGATGAAGCGGCCCGGGGAGACCAACACCGAGCACGGCGGGCGCGGGGTCTATTTCAAGGACCCGGCCGGGCACGCGATCGAGCTGATCACCCAGCCGTATCTGTAGACCGGGGAGCCGGACGGACCCCGAGGGGTCGCGGTGCGGGGCCGGAGCGCGGAGGCTGGGGGGATGAGTGAGCAGGCTCCTCCCGGCGGTCCGGTCCCGCCGCCTCCCCGGCGGCGGATGTGGCCGTGGGTGCTGCTGCTGGTCGCCGTGGTGCTGGCCCTCGCCGCGGGGGCGGTCATGGCGGTGCTGTCGGACGTGCTCCACTCGGAGGGCTCGCGGAAGGTGCACATCCGGTACGAGGTGACGGGGACCGCGCGCGACGTGGTGCTGACGTACAGCACCTGGCGGGGCGAGGAGCTGTCGACCGGGCGGCTGGCGCTGCGGTCGCTGCCGTGGGCCGGGGAGCTGGACTCGAAGGGCTTCATGAGCGGCGGCTCGTTCGTGGTGAGCGTGGGCCGGGGCGGCGGCGATGTGTCGTGCTCGGTGACCGTGGACGACGGCACGCGGCGTACGGACTCGGCCTCGGGTGCGTACGCGACGGCGAACTGCGACGGGTACTGAGAGGGCGGGCCTCCGGAAGGATTCCGGGGGCCCGCCCTGCGTCGGTCGGTCAGCGGTCAGCGGCCGTAGCGGATGAGGGCGCGGACCATGCGGCAGGTGATGTCGGACGGCGGGTGGATGCCGAGGCGCGCGGCGGTGGTGCGTATGCGGGCGTTGTTCGCGCTGGACGGGAGGTAGACGCCGGTGTCGAGCAGGGCGATGGCGAGGCGCATCGCCTTCAGCCGGCGGTTGTGCGAGACGTACCACTCGCGGGGGCGGCCGGCGGGGAGCGGCTTCTTGGTCAGGGGCTGGTGCAGGGGCTTGTCGAGCGGCTTGGTCGTGACTGCGGCAACGGCCATGGGCTACCTCCTGGCACGGTGGCGGAACTCTTCGGAAACCCTCACGAACTGACTCCCATTCTACCGGCCCGCACTGACAATCGGCCCTGGCCAGAGGGGTTTTCGGCCCCTCCTGCGAGGTCCGTCCCGTACCTTGGGCCCCATGGAGATCTGGATCAATCCCGCGTGTTCCAAGTGCCGCAGCGCGGTGCAGCTGCTCGACGCGGAAGGGGCCGATTACACGGTCCGCCGTTACCTGGAGGACGTGCCGTCGCCGGACGAGATCCGGGCGGTGCTCGACCGGCTCGGCCTCGAACCGTGGGACATCACGCGGACCCAGGAGGCGGACGCGAAGGAGCTGGGCCTGAAGGACTGGCCGCGTGAGGCGGGTGCCCGGGAGCGGTGGATCACCGCGCTCGCCGAGCACCCGAAGCTGATCCAGCGGCCGATCATCACGGCGGAGGACGGCACGGCGGTCGTGGGCCGCACGGACGAGGCGGTCCGGGACGCGCTGGGACGTAAGGGCTAGGCGAGGAACTCGCCCATCCTGCGGTTGAGTTCCGGGGCCGTCGGGGCGTGCAGGGGCAGTGCGTGGTGGGAGACGTCCGGGAGGACGGCCGTCTCCGCGCCCGGCAGCAGCCGGTGCGCGGTGGCGGCCGTCTTCTCCGCGTCGTGGGCGCGGCTGTCACCGGCGAGCAGGATCAGCGTCGGTACGGCGAGGGCGCGCAGGGCGTCCGGCTCGGGGCGGGGTCCGGTGACCGGGCGGGCCGAGGGGAAGCCGGCCGCCGTCTCCCGCAGCCGCAGCCAGTGGGGTTCGAGCTCGGCGCCGCCGGTCTCCCAGGCCAGGAAGGCGCGGGTACGGGCGGCGTTCGGGCGGAGCAGCATCGGCAGGGCGTGCAGCAGGTAGCCCGGGCGGAAGCCGCTGAAGCAGCCGGTGGGGTCGAGGAGGATCAGCCTGCGCAGCCGGTCGGGCGCGTGCAGGGCGTAGTGCAGGGCGATCCAGCCGCCGTACGAGTGGCCGGCGAGGGCCACCGGCCCCGTGGCGCCCAGGCCGTCCAGCAGGGCGTCGAGCCAGCCGCAGAGATCGGCGGCGCTGCGGACGGGCCGCTCCCCCGCCGTGCTGCGGCCCGGTTCGCCGATGAGGTCGGCGGCGTGGACCCGGTGGGTGCGGCCGAGGGCGGCGGCCTGGGCGTACCAGGCGGTGGAGGTCGCGCCGCCGCCGGGCAGGAGGACCAGGGGCGGGGCGTCCTCGGGGCCGTGGCTGTTGAGGTGGGTGGTGCCGTAGGGGGTGGGGACCGTGGTCGGCGTGGTGCCGGGCGGCCAGGTGGCCGCGACGGTCGCGTCGTAGGCGGCGAGGAAGGCCGCGTCGGCGGTGGTCGCGGGCGGGGTGGGTGTCATGGGCGCTCCCTGGACTCCGTACACCTGGATATTATCTCGCTGAGCGAGACAATAGCGGGAGGTGCCGGAGATGAGTGAGCAGGGGCCGGAGTTGGAGATCGTCCATCTGCTGCGGAAGGTGACGTCCGCATTCGGGCTGCGCCAGGCGGAGTTCGCGGCCCGGCACGGGATGCATCCGACGGATGTACGCGCCCTGGTGTGCCTGCTCGACGCGGAGCGCGAGGGGTCGGGGGTCACCGCCGGGCGGCTGGGGGCGGAGCTGGGGCTGAACTCGGCGGGCACCACGTCGCTCATCGACCGGCTGGAACGGCTGGGGCAGCTGACGCGGACGCGCGACGAGCGGGACCGGCGGCGGGTGCTGCTGCGGGTGACGCCGCGGGCGGTGGAGCTGGGCTGGGAGGCGTTCGGCCCGGCGATCGGGAGCGCGGTGGCGCTGCTGCGGGAGTTCGACGAGGGGGAGGTCGCTGCGGTGCGGCGGTTCCTGGACGGGTTCCTGACGGCGGTGTCGGAGGGCGGCGGGGCGGGGTCCGACGGCTGACCCCGCCCCGCCCGGCGCCTACTCCCCGCCGCGGACCTGGGCCTCCGCCTCCGCCAGGAGCTCCGTCAGCCGGAGGCCGAACCGTACGTCGCAGGGGTGGGCCTCGCCCGTACGCACCGAGTCGATCAGCGCGTCCACGGCCGCCGCGAAGGCGTCCACCGCCCCGTCCCACCGCGGCAGCGCGGCGACGCCGTGCTCGCCCCGGAGGACGACCTCGACGCCGGCGGCGGCCACCGGCGCGCCGAGGGTCAGGGTGACCGTGCTGGACGCCCCCGAGGCGTGGCGCAGGACGAGATGGTGGGCGTCGGAAGGGCCACGGGCGGCGGTCAGCTCCGTGACGTCGCCCAGGACCGGGAGCAGGACCGAGAGGGCGTGCGGGCCGACGTCCCAGAGGCCGCCCCGTTCGCGGCGCCATGGAGACGCCGCGTAGTCGTTGTCGGTGCCGGGGGCCCAGAGCGCCGCGATCCACTCGGCGCGGGCGGTGAACCAGTCGCCCGCCGCGGCCTGTTCGGCGATCCAGGCGGCGGGCTGCGGGGCGAACCTGAGCGTGCAGAACACGACGGAGGCGACCCGGGCCCGCTCGGCGGCCTCGGCGACCTCGCGGGCACCGGCGACCGTGGTGGCGACCGGCTTGTCCAGGATCAGGTGGCAGCCGGCCGCGGCGGCGCGGGCGGCGAGCGGGGCCTGCACGTCCGGCGGCAGCGCGAAGGCGACGGCGTCGCTCGTGGCGAACAGCTCGTCGAGCCCCGCGTCTCCGGAGTACGCCGGCGCACCGTGGGCGGCGGCCAGCTCCCCGGCGGCCTCGGCCCGGCGGCCCCACACACCGCTGAGCACGACGCCGGGGTGTGCGGCGAGGGCGGGGGCCTGGGTGTTGCGGGCCCAGGGTCCGGTGCCGGCCAGGCCGATGCGCAGGGGGGTCTCGGGTGTCGTCATGGGTCCAGTCTGCCGGGTGGGGCCTTCGGGGCCGCAACGCCTGGACAACCGGCGCCCGGGGAGCGGTCACTTCGGGCCCGGTGGAGTTCGGCCGGCATGTCGCTGGTCGCCCGGTCCGCCGGGAGGAACGCCTCAAGCCGTGGTTCGGCGACGGTGACGTCGGTGGCGGTGCCGGAGTGGGTGAGCGTGGTGATCAGCGTCAGCTCCCGGTCGTCGGCCGGATCGGGCGGCCTCAGGCGCAGGGATACGGCGAAGCCGAGGTGGTGCGGGGAGTCGCGCGGGCGGGGCGAGGCCGGTGCGTTCGGCGGCCGGGTCTCAAAGCCGGTCGTCCGGTTTGCGCACGCTCTCGGCGTGGACGCGGTCGATGATGTGCCACGCCCATGCGTCGAGGTTGGCGATGCGGGGCGCGAGGCCCTGCGGGTGCAGCAGGACCCGGGGGACGCTGACCGGCGGTTCGAGCAGGTGCGGGGCCGCCCCGGCGGTGAGGGTGCGGAAGGCGGCGTTGGCCGCGGCGAGGTCGCCGTGCCGGTCCACGACGACCGCCGGGTAGGGCAGGTGGCCGTCCAGGATCCGTTCGAGGGCGGTGCGGATCGGCTCCAGCCGGGGGTCGTCCAGGTCCGTGTGCGGGTGGACCGGTGCGAATCCGGCCGCGAGGAGCAGGTCGTTGCGCTCGCGGATCGGGACCCCCAGGGACTTCGCGAGCCGGATGGTCATCGACCGGCCGGGGGCCGACCGTCCGCTCTCGATGAAGCCGAGGTGCTGCTGCGTGGTGCACGCGTGGCCAGTTCCTGCCGGCTGCCGCGCCGCCGGGTGCGCCGTCCGCGTAACGCTCCGGCGAGGATGCCTCCGGCCGGTTCGGTCATCACGCCTCCTGTGTATACCGTCCGGCCGCCGGTCCGCGATGCCCTGCGGGGAATTGCCGCCCGCACGCCCGTCGCAGCAGGGCCGTTGCCCCACACCGGCCACACCTGCACACCGGCCGCACCTGAACCGAGGGGATCACCCACGACCGACATCGACATCCACGAGCTCACCGACCGCTATGTCGCCGTGTGAACGAGCCCGACGCGGAGCCCGCCGCGCCGCAGTCCGTGAGCTGTGGTCGGCCGACGCCCTTCACGTACTGCGGCCTCCGAAGGAGATCCGGGAGGCCGCCGATGGGCCGGGCTTCGACCGCCTCCTGCTGGAGGCCCGGGGGCACGACGCGCTGGACTTCCGGGTGACGCGCGCCCACGAGGAGTTCGTGGCGCCCGGCACCCTGGTCTTCCGGTCGCGCGGCAACGCCGACCGGCTCCGCGACATCGTCAGGTTCAGCCGGGAGACGGCGCCCCGGGACGGGGGCGAGGCCGCCGGCGTCGGACTGGACATCCTCGTGCTGGGCGCCGACGGCCGCATCGTCAGCGACTGCCAGTTCATCGAAGGATGACCGCGGCGTCCGGCGGCCGCCGGGGGAAACCTCGGTAACACGGGGTTCACATGAGGGCAACGGTCGGGAAATCGCGGCTTGCGAAGCTGCGGCGCATAGACCGCAGCGCCCGCAAAGGATGGCTTCCGTGACGTTCAAGGCTGAGTACATCTGGATCGACGGCACCGAGCCGACCGCCAAGCTCCGTTCCAAGACGAAGATCATGTCCGGCGGCGCGTCGTCCGACGTGGCCGAGCTGCCGATCTGGGGCTTCGACGGGTCGAGCACCAACCAGGCCGAGGGCCACGCCTCGGACCGGGTGCTGAAGCCGGTCTTCAGCTGCCCGGACCCGATCCGCGGCGGCGACGACATCCTGGTCCTGTGCGAGGTCTTCGACATCGACATGACCCCGCACGCGTCGAACACGCGGGCGCTGCTGCGTCCGGTCGCCGAGCAGTTCGCCGGGCAGGAGGCGATCTTCGGCATCGAGCAGGAGTACACCTTCTTCGACGGCCACCGGCCGCTCGGCTTCCCCGAGGGCGGCTTCCCGGCCGCGCAGGGCGGCTACTACTGCGGCGTCGGCTCGGACGAGATCTTCGGCCGGGAGATCGTGGAGAAGCACCTCGACAACTGCCTGAAGGCGGGGCTGGGCATCTCCGGCATCAACGCCGAGGTCATGCCGGGCCAGTGGGAGTTCCAGGTGGGCCCCCTGTCCCCGCTGGAGGTCTCCGACCAGCTGTGGATCGCCCGCTGGCTGCTCTACCGCACCGCCGAGGACTTCAACGTGTCCGCGACCCTCGACCCGAAGCCGGTCAAGGGCGACTGGAACGGTGCGGGCGCGCACACCAACTTCTCCACGAAGGCGATGCGCGAGGGCTACGACGCGATCATCACGGCCTGCGAGTCGCTGGGCGAGGGCTCGAAGCCGATGGACCACGTCAAGAACTACGGCGCGGGCATCGACGACCGGCTGACCGGTCTGCACGAGACCGCCCCGTGGAACGAGTACAGCTACGGCGTGTCCGACCGCGGCGCTTCGGTGCGCATCCCGTGGCAGGTCGAGCAGGACGGCAAGGGCTACATCGAGGACCGCCGCCCGAACGCCAACGTCGACCCGTACGTCGTCACGCGGCTGATCGTGGACACCTGCTGCACGGCCCTGGAGAAGGCCGGTCAGGTCTGATCCGCCGGTACGGTCACGGAGGGCGCCCACCGCGCGTGCGGTGGGCGCCCTCCGCTGTCAGTGGGGTGTGCCAGGCTGATCGCATGCTCAGCGTCAAGGTCATGACCGAGAACCAGCAGTCCCACCTCCGAGTCTCCGGCCAGGAGCTCGAGGACCTCGTGTACCGCATCGGTGCGCGCGGGGACAACTTCCTGGTCGTCCAGCGGGTCCCGGACATCCCCGGCACCTTCATCCAGGTGTGGCACGAGGCGGGCGGGGACTACGAGTTGGAGCACCGTACGGGGACGGCGACGAGCCATGTCCGTACCGTCATCGGCGACCCGGAGCGGATCGTCGCGCTGATGACGCGCTGGGCGCGCGAGGAGCCCGGCTGGGACGCGGGGACCGACTGGGAGAGCGCCGGGATACCGGAGCCGGAGCCCGTGCCGGAGCTCGCGCAGGAGGTCCGGGAGCAGTTGGAGCCCCGGGTCCGGGAGCTGCTGCGCGGCGGTTACGGGACCGTGCGGACGCTCACCGAGGCGGCCGAGGACTACCTCGTGAAGGACGGGGTCCGGCCGGTCTCCCGGGCCCAGGCGGGGGAGTTGGTGGAGCGGCTCTGGCTGGAGCGGGTCGAGGAGCAGCGGGGCTGGGCGGATGTGACGGACCCGGACCGGCTGGAGCGGGTGTTCGCCGAGCTGGACCGGCAGGGGATCACCGCCCGGGAGCACTTCACGTGCTGCCGCTCGTGCGGGATGAGCGAGATATACGCGGCCGGGCGCGAGGACGCCAGGGGCTTCGTCTTCTTCCACAGCCAGGGCACGGAGAGCGCGGCGGCCGGGCACGGACTCGCGCTGTACTACGGCGGGTTCGACGACTCCGCGGAGACGACCGCCGCGGTGGGCCGGGAGGTGGTGGCCGCGCTGGGCGAGGCAGGGCTGGCGGCGGAGTGGGACGGTTCCCCGGACCAGGCGATCGAGCTGACGGACCTGGACTGGCGCAAGCGGCTGGTGGGTTAGGGCCTCTGTCGCCTTGCTCACCTCGTTGTCCCGAGGGGCGCGCCGCCACGCGTTCTCTGCTTCAATGGGGGCATGGCCAGCTTCCCGCACACCTCGACCGGTCGCAGCGACCTCGAGCCGTTCTGGCCCTCCCGTCAGCACCACGACTTCGACCGGGTGTGTTGCCGCGCGCTGAACGCGCCGGCCCTCTGAAGCCCTCACCCGGCCTTCGGTCCGCGCGCACGCAGCAAGTCCGTCCACCGACGACTCCTTCGCGCGAAAGAGCTGACCCCTCATGGCGAACACCCGTACCTTCTCCGCTGTCGCTGCGACCCCCTCGGTCCGCCCCTCCTCCCCCGACCGGCACCGGCTGCGTGCCGTCGCCCCCGACGAGGTCGTGCAGCAGGCCGACGTCTCGGCGCTCCTGACGCCGGGTGCGACGTGGCTGCCCGCTCCCCAGCACACCCTGCCCAGCCTGCCGGGCCGCCCGCCGATGGTGGGCTACCTGGTGCTCGTGCCCGCCGACCAGCAACCCGCCTTCGCCGCCGTCGCCGCGCAGTACGCGGTGCCGGAGCCGGCGAAGGCGGAGCCGGCGGCGGGGCCGGTGACCATCGACTCCGTTCGGCGCTCCGCCTCCGTGAACGGGCGGACGCTGGACCTCACCTACCTGGAATTCGAGCTCCTGGCCCACCTGGTGGCCCATCCCCACCGCGTCCACACCCGCGACCAGCTGGTGACCACGGTCTGGGGTTACGGACACGTGGGCGACGGCCGCACCGTCGACGTCCACATCGCCCGGCTGCGCCGCAAGCTGGGCGCCGAGCACCGCCGCTCGATCCAGACCGTGCGCCGGGTCGGGTACAAGTACACGCCCTGACAGGCAGAGCGAAGGGGCGGGCCCCGGTTCCGGTACGCGCTACCGGAACCGGGGCCCGCCCTCGTACATGCGGGTCAGCGCAGTGCGGTCCCGACCGGGTCCGGTGCCGGGGCTGCCGAAGGCTCGCCGTGGTCCAGGCCCGGCAGCCGGCGCAGGCCGCGCGGGGTGCGCCAGTTGCGCTCGCCGAGCAGCGCCATCGCGGAGGGCAGCAGCACCATCCGTACGAGTGTGGCGTCCAGCAGGACCGCGACCGCGAGGCCGACGCCCATCTGCTGCATGTCCTGCATGGACAGGGTCGCGAAGACCGAGAAGACCGCCACCATGATCACGGCCGCCCCGGTCACCGCGCCGGCCGTGCGGCGGATGCCCTCGTCGATCGCGGCGCGGTTGCCGATCCCCCGGCCGTGGGCCTCGCGGATCCGGGAGACCACGAAGACGTGGTAGTCCATCGAGAGCCCGAACAGGACGACGAGGACGAACAGCGGCATCCAGGACTCGACCGCGCCGACGCCCTCCGAGCCGATGAGCCCGGCGCCCCAGCCGTGCTGGAAGACCGCGGTCATCACGCCGTACGCGGCGGCCACGGAGAGCAGGTTGAGGAGGATGGACGTCACGGCGATCACGTACGAGCGGAAGCAGAACAGCATCAGCAGGAACGTCACGGCGGTGATGAAGAGGAAGACGGGGGCGATGCCGCGCTTCAGCTGGTCGTTGAAGTCGACGGACCCGGCCACCTCGCCGGTGACGTAGGCGCGGGCGCCGCTGCCGTCGAAGGCGGTGGGCAGACGGTCTTCGCGGAGTTCGGTGAGGCCCTTCTCGCCGCCGGGCAGCGGCACCTCGAACTCGGCGACGTTCTGCGCCCGGTGCACGGTGACGTGGTCGAAGCCGGCGAGGGCCTTGCGTACGGCCGGGGCGGTGATGTCGTCGGCCTCGACGACGACCTGGGCCGGGGCGGGGCCGCCGGGGAAGGTCTCGCTGATGTGGCGGTAGGCGACGGACAGCGTGGAGTCGGAGCCGAACTGCTTCTCCAGGCCCAGGGATTCGGTCTTCATGCCGACCGCGGGCGCGGCGAGCACCAGCAGGACGGCGACGGAGGCGGCGGCGAAGAACTTCGGGCGGTTCAGGACGGGGCGCAGCACCCGGCCGGCGATGCGGCCGCTCTGCTTGTCGCCCCGCTTGCCGCGCCGGTTCAGCAGCGGCACCCGCCCGGCCTCGATGCGGTCGCCGAGCCAGGACAGCAGGGCGGGCAGCACGGTGACGGAGCCGAGCACGGCGATGAGGACGACGGTGATCGTGGCGAGGGCGAAGCCCTTGAAGAGCATCAGCCCGGACAGGAACATGCCGGCCATGGCGACCATCACGGTGACCCCGGAGACCAGGACGGCCCGGCCGCTGGTGGCGGCTGCGATGCGCAGGGCGGTCTCGGCGTCGCGTCCGGCGGCCCGCTCGTCGCGTTCGCGGCGCAGGTAGAACAGGCAGTAGTCGACGCCGACGGCGAAGCCCATCAGGAACATCACGGAGTAGGTGGTCTGGAACAGGTGCAGCTGGTGGCTGGCGAGCGAGAGCAGGCCGAAGGCGGCCATGCACGCGGTGAGCGCGAGCCCGACGGGCAGCAGGGCGGCGACGACGGCGCCGAAGGCGACCAGGAGGATACCGAGGGCCAGCGGTACGGCGGTGAACTCGGCCTTCTTGAAGTCGTCCGCGAGCAGGTCGCCGAGCCACTTGCCGGCGCTGGCGTCCCCGAACTGGCTGACGGTGACGCCGGGTTCTTTCCGCTCCACCCCGGCGACGGCGTCGAGCACGGGCTGCACCCGGTCGGGGGCGGTGTCCGGGTCGCCCTTCATCTCGAAGGTGATCAGCGCGTCCTTGCGGTCCTCGGACGCGACCGGGTCCGCGAGACCGGTGACCTCGCCGGTGTCCTGGATGGCGGTGGTCAGCTCGCGGGCGGCGGTGCGCCAGCCGTCCGGCTCGGCGGAGGAGACCATGACGAGTTCGCCGGCCCGGTGGCTGAGCCCCGCGTCCGAGAGGATCTGCTCGGCGCGTGCCGAGTCGCCCGCGCCGTTCTCGGCGTCGGTCATCTCGACCATGCCCGAGGCACCGCCGATGCCCGCGGCGAGTACGACGAAGAGCAGCCAGCCGAGAATGGCCGTCTTGCGGTGGTGTGCGCTCCACACACCTATACGTGCCGCGAGGTTACGCCTCATGGCGGGTTCGCCCCCTGTTAGTGGAAGTCCGACGATGCCCCTCGAATCTAGGAACGCCGGGCCGGCCGCCCCAGCCGGTGAAACCCCCGGTCGCGCGGCGCGTAGGGCGAGGTGGCGGGGGTGGTGCTGGGTACACCCCCATCGGGTGGGGAACCGGCTGCCCGGCGCGGGGTGCGCCGGGTCAGACTGTGAGCCACACGGGGCCGGCACGAGGGCCCGGCGAGGGGAAGAGGGACCGGGATGGACGCGATACGGGGACGGATCGGGTCGGCGCTGCTGGCCGCGTGGCGCGGGCTGGTGGTGTCGTTCGCCGCCCTCGCGGGGTCGTGCACGCTGTTCGTACTGGCGCTGCTCTCCCTCTCGATGATCCCGCTGGGCATCGGCCTGGTGACCACGCCGTACATCCTGGAGGCGGTCCGCAAGCACGCCAACCAGCGCCGGCTGCTCGCGATCACCTGGTCGGACGTGCGCATCCCGGTCCCGTACCGGCCGTTCCCGAAGGATCTGCGGAGCGGGTTCACCGGGCAGGTGGAGCGGACGACGCTGCTGCTGAAGGACCCGGCAACCTGGCGGGACATGCGGTGGATGCTGGTCGACATGACGGCCGGCTACACGGTGGCGATCCTGGCGGCGGCGCTGATGGTCTACCCGGTGGAGGGGTTCGTCCTGGCGGCGGGCCTGTGGCGGGTCTTCACGGACGACCGGTACTGGTACGCGTTCGTCCCGGTCGACAGCCAGGCGACGGGGCTGCTGGCCGCGGCGCTCGGCGTGGTGCTCTTCGCCTTCGGGGTGCTGGTGAGCGAGCGGCTGCTGCGGGCGCACTTCGTGCTCGCCCGGTCGGTGCTCGCCCCGACCCAGGAGCAGGAACTCGCCCTGCGCATCGACCGGTTGACCGAGACCCGGCACGAGGCGGTGGACACGGCCGCCTCCGAGCTGCGGCGCATCGAGCGCGATCTCCACGACGGGGCGCAGGCCCGGCTGGTCGCGATGGGGATGAACCTCGGCACCGTCGAGGCGTTGATCGAGAAGGACCCGGCGCAGGCGAAGCAGCTCCTGGCGATGGCCCGGGAGTCCTCGGCCGAGGCGCTGACCGAGCTGCGCGACCTGGTCCGGGGCATCCACCCGCCGGTCCTCGCCGAGCGCGGGCTCGGGGACGCGGTGAAGGCGCTGGCGCTGCGGCTGCCGATTGCGTGCGACGTGGACGTGGAGCTGGGCGGCCGGGCGGAGGCGCCGGTGGAGTCGGCGGCGTACTTCGCGATCAGCGAGGCGCTGACGAACGCGGCGAAGCACGCGGAGGCCGAGCGGATCTGGGTGGACCTGCGCCACCGCGACGGGGCGCTGAAGTTCTCGGTCACGGACGACGGGAAGGGCGGCGCCTCGGTGGGCGCGGGTTCGGGTCTGAGCGGAATCGAACGGCGGCTCGGTACATTCGACGGCGTCATGGCCGTCAGCAGCCCCGCGGGCGGTCCCACCATGGTGACCATGGAGATCCCTTGCGAGTTGTCCTAGCCGAAGATCTCTTCCTGCTGCGCGACGGGCTGGTGCGGATGCTGGAGGCGTACGACTTCGAGATCGCGGCCGCCGTCGAGACCGGGCCCGAACTCACCAAGGCCCTCGCTGAGTTGGAGCCGGACGTCGCCGTCGTCGACGTCCGGCTCCCGCCGTCCCACTCGGACGAGGGCCTGCAGTGCGCACTGGCGGCCCGGCGGGCGCGGCCCGGGCTGCCCGTCCTCGTGCTCTCCCAGCACGTCGAGCAGTTGTACGCGCGCGAGCTGCTGGCGGACGGCAACGGCGGGATCGGGTACCTGCTCAAGGACCGGGTGTTCGACGCGGACCAGTTCATCGACGCGGTCCGCCGGGTGGCGGCGGGCGGCACGGCGATGGATCCGCAGGTCATCTCGCAGCTGCTGACGCGGCGTTCGCAGGACAAGCCGATGGGCGGTCTGACGCCGCGCGAGCGGGAGGTCATGGAGCTGATGGCCCAGGGCCGGTCGAACGCGGCGATCGCCTCGCAGATGGTGATCACGGAGCGGGCGGTGGCCAAGCACACCTCGAACATCTTCGGGAAGCTGGGCCTGCCGCCGTCCGACGACGACAACCGCCGCGTTCTGGCCGTACTGGCGTATCTGGACCGGGGCTAACCCCTGCTGGTCAGGTGCAGGGTGGTGGTGCCCAGGTGCGGCTTCGCCCGGGATTCCAGCACCTTGACGCGGACCGCCGATGCGGTGACGGCCTCGGGCAGGGGCAGGATGCGTTCGTGGCCGATGGTGGTGCCCTCGGCGATCCGCTGCCAGGCGCCGTCCACCTCGGCCTCGACGGCGAACCTCTCCACCCGCTGACCGTGCCGGATGTCCTCGCGGACGGCGACGCGGTCGAAGGTGTACGGGCCCGGGCGCCTCGTGCGTACGTCGGTGCCGTAGATCCGGCGCACCTCGGCGCCGAAGGCGGTCAGCTGCGCGACGTCCTCGGAGGCGATGCGGCCGTCGGGGGCGGGCGGGACGTTGAGCAGGAGCGAGGCGTTGCGGCCGACGCTCTTCTCGTACAGGTTCATCAACTGCGCGGCCGTCTTGGGCTGTTCGTCCTCGTGGTAGAACCAGCCGGGCCGGTTGGAGACGTCCGCCTCGGCCGGGTACCACTGGAGGTAGTTGACCGAAGGGTCGAGGAGCCGGGTGCGGGAGCCGATGTCGGGGTCGGTGGAGTCGTTGGGCAGCGAGCCGAGCCCGGTCCAGGGGTCGGTGGTGTGCGGGGTCACGCTCCATTCGGTCTCGCGGGCGGTGCCGTTCTCGTTGCCGACCCAGCGCACGCCCTGGGGGCCCTGGAAGACGACGGTGTCCGGCGACAGTGCCTTGACCATGTCGAACCACTGCTTGACATCGTACTTCTGCGTGATGCCGGAGCCCGACCAGGGGTTGGCGCCGTCGAGCCACAGTTCCTCGACGGGGCCGTACTGGGTGAAGATCTCGTAGAGCTGGTTGAGGTAGTACGCGTCGTAGTCGTCGGCCCGGACGCGGAAGGCGGGCAGTGCGCCACTCCTCACGCGGGCGGCGCGGTCGTCGCCGGGGACGAGTGTGGGGATGGTGCGCGCGGTGACGGGGCTGCCGTTGCCGAAGCGGCCCTGGCCGGCCGGGGCGCGGTCGCCGTCCTCCAGGGCCATGCGCTCGGGCAGGGAGAGCGACTGGCCGGCGGCCTGTTTGGCGCGGATCTTCTCGACCCACTCGGCGTGCCAGGCGTGCGGGAGTTCGGCGCCGTCCGAGGGCGAGAGGTAGAACCCGACCTTCAGCCCGGCCTTGCGGGCGGCCTTCACATAGGCGGCGACGACGTCCGGGCTGCCGGGGCTGAGGGCGACCGAGTGGTCGGTGTAGCGGCTGGGGTAGAGGACGAAGCCGTCGTGGTGCTTGACGGTGAGCATGACCTGTTCGGCGCCGGCGGCCTTGTAGGCGCGCATCCACTGGTCGGCGTCGATGGCGGCGGGGGCGAAGAGCTTCTCGTCCTCGGTGCCGGAGCCCCACTCGCGGCCGGTGAAGGTGTTCATGCCGAAGTGGGTGAAGGCGGTGACTTCCCGCTGCTGCCAGGCGAGTTGCCCAGCGGTGGGCACGATGTTCGCCGCCTTCTCGATGATCCGCCGGGGGCTGTCGCAGTCCTCCACCGTCATCTGCGAGGCGGGTTTCACTGGCCCCCGGCACGCGCCCGCCGCAGCAGACGGCCCGGACGCGGCCTGCTGCGCGGTGGCGGTTGCGGGGATGAGCGCGGCGGCGGCCGCCAGCGCGAGCGCGCTGAGCACATGGGTGCGTCGTGCCATGATTCCCTCTCCTTCACGACCAGCGAGTGGTCGGATCTCTCGGGTGCCGACGCGTGCATGCTGCCGCACAGAGACGCATCCGGATAGGGTTCGGACTTCATACGTCCTATGTCTGGCGAGAGAAGTCCAAGTCGCACAGGACTGCGCTCAGCCGTTGAACCAGGCCGCCACATCGAGCCGGAAGGCGCCGTCCGGGGCCATCGTGCGCAGGTCGTCCTCCAGGGCGCGGACCCGCTCGGCTCCGAGGACCCGGACCCACTCGGCGCGCAGCCGGTCGAAGCCGTCGGCGGACCGCCGGAGCACATCGATGCCGCGCGAGGTCAGCAGGACGAGCTTGCGGCGCCCGTCGGCCGGGTCGTCGGCGCGTTCCACGTAACCGAGGCTTTCGAGCCTGTCGACGGTCTTGCCGGCGGCCTGCTTGGAGACGCCGAGGCGGCGGCCGATCTCGCTGGCGGTCGCCCCCTCGATGCCCACGGCCTGGAGGGCGTAGCCGTACGCGGGGCGCATGTCGGTGTGGCCCTGCTCGGCGAGGTCGCGGTGGAGCGCGTCGATGACCGTGCGGAAGCCCGCGAACAGCAGAAGGGGCAGCTCGAAGCCCCGGCCCACCTCGTCCGGGCGCGCCCCGTCGCGGCCGTGCTCGCCTTCAGCCATTGCGAAACTCGACAACCTGGTTTACGTTTTCGTCAATCACGTTGTCGAGTTTAGCCGAGAGGTCCCACCATGCCCGCGACCGCCTTCCCCGACCACACCCTCGAATCCGCCCCCGCCGCCACCCGCCCCGGGCTGGCCGCCATCGCCCGGAAGCAGGGGTTCCTGCCTGCCGCCGCCGGAAGGATGGCCACCTCGCCCGAGGTGCTGGGCGGCTTCCTGAAGATGAATGCTCTCTTCGAGTCCACCACGCTGGACAAGCTCTCCCGCGAGGTCCTGAGCATGACCATGGCGACGAGGAACGACTGCCACGTCTGCGTGGCGATGCACACCGGCATCCTCACCGCCCTCGGAGCGGACCCCGCCCTCGTCGCGGCCCTGCGCGAGAGCACCCCGCTCCCCGACGAACGCCTGGAGGCGATGCGGCGGTTCACCCTGGCCGTCCTCGCCACGAACGGGGAGGTCGACGACGAGACGCTGCGGGCGTTCACCGCCCACGGCTACACCGCGCGCAACGCGCTGGAGGTGACCCTCGGCATCGCCGCCTACACCCTGTCCACGCTCGCCAACCGGATGACGGGCGCCCCCGTGGACGGGCCGCTGACCCGGTTCGCCTGACCCTCCCCGGGCGCCCGGCGGACGCGCCCCGGAGTGACCATCGCACCATTCGCTCGTTCAGCTGAATGTGCCCCCACCGTCAGAGCTGCCGCTGGCCGTCGCCCCGGTCGACGCGGAACAGGCCGAGGCCGCGCTGGTCGAGCACTACCCGCGGCTGGTCCGGATCGGCTACCTCCTGCTGCCTCCCTCGCCGGGCCGCGCCCGTCGCGTGTTCGCCGCCCACGCCCTCGCCCAGCGCTCCCTCCAGGCGGCCCACCGCGCCGATGCCGCCGCCGTCCCCCTCCCCCACCGCGCCCCCCGCACCGGCGACGCCGACCCCGCGTACACCTACGTGCGGCGCCAGGTGCTGCGCCGGGCGCTGGCGGCCGGGCGGGCCCGGCGCCTGAGGGTCTGGCCGCGCCGCGCCGCGTTGCCGCCCGTCCTGCCGTCGGCCTGGGGCCTGCGGCTGCTCCCGCACCCGGGCGGTGCCGGGGAACTCGCCCTGGAACGGGAGCTGGCCGCGCTCACCGCCCCCGCCCGGGCCGCGTTCGTCCTGCGCGGCCTGGAGGGGCTCGCGGACGGGGAGGTCCGGCGGGAGCTGGCCGCCATCGGGGTCGCCGATCCGCACGCGGCCCTGACCGAGGCGGACGGGGTGCGGGCCGGCCACGCGCTGCTGGGCTCCCCGGAGTTCGACCCCTGCTCGCTCCAGGCCCGGCCGCCCGATCTGCCGGGCCGCCGCCGACGGGCCCGCACCGCGCTCGCGGCAGGCGCCGCGCTCCTGGTGTGCGGGGCGCTGCTCGGGCTGCCCGGCGACGGCTGGGGGCACGCGTCGCTGTCCGCCCCGCTGTACGCGCGCAATCCGGCGTCCGAAACGGCCCTGGAGCCGGGGGCGTTGCGCCGGGTGCCCGCGACGTACTGGCGGCACTCGGCGCGTACGGACTTCACCGTCTGGCCCACGCGCGGCGACCGCACCCAGGACACCCGGCTGCTGCGGCGGGCCCTCGGGGTGTGGGCCCGGCCGGGCGCCGGAGTCCGGACCTCGGCGACACCCGGCACGCCCACGGGCCCGCCGATGGGCGCCCCGCAGCTGCTGTACGCGGGTGAGGTGGGGGACTCCGCGGTGGTGCTGTTCCACGACGGGCTGCGCGTCGTGCGGTACGCCGAGCCGCGCAACGCCGACCCCGCGCTGGGCGCCGCGCTCGACTTCGCCCGGGTGGACGGGGCGGACGAGGCGTCGTCGGGTGCGCTGGTCGTGACCCGGACCGGGGACGCGGTGCGGTATCTGACGGCGCCCTGGGTGCGGGACGTCCGGGTACGGGACCTGCGCGCGCCGGATCGGGCACCGCGCCCACTGGACCGCTCCCCGGACGGGGTGACCGGACCGCTGGCCGTCCCGGCGGCGGGCTCCGGCTGCCGGTCCTGGAAGGCCGTCGAGCTGACCGGGGGCTCGTCGGTGCGGCTGGTCACGGACCTGGGCGAGCTGGCCCCGGCCCGGCTCACCTCGGGCGCCCCCGGCAGCCCGCAGGACGTCACGGGGCGGGCCGAGCGGGAGAGCTGGGCGCGCACCGCGTGTCTGCTGCGGGAGGTCCGGTCGCACGGG
This sequence comes from Streptomyces sp. NPDC016469, assembly GCF_040632905.1. NCBI lineage: Bacteria > Bacillati > Actinomycetota > Actinomycetes > Kitasatosporales > Streptomycetaceae > Streptomyces > Streptomyces sp. NPDC016469. The sequence continues at coordinate 349,959 of NZ_JBEYCQ010000001.1, read as the reverse complement.
GTGCGCTCGGTCAACTCCTGGGCCTACGCCCGGCAGGCGCTGCCCGAGGACGGTGGCACGGCGCGCTGGCTGTGCACCCGGGCGGAGACCTGGCGGGGGCCGGGGAGCAGGGTCATCGCCCAGTTCCAGGCCCCGTCCGCCCTCCCGGCGGCGCCCGGCGCGGTCGCGGCGCGTGCGGAGGACGCGCCGGAGTGCGGGGCGCGGTCGCCCAGGGTGCTGGCGGGCGTGCTGTGGCAGTCGCCGGGCGGGCGGTGGTACGTCCTGGCGGCGGGCAGCGAGCAGTTCGCGTCGCTGTCCACGTCGGGCGGGGTGACGGGGAGCGCCCCGGGGCGGCTGCTCGCGGTGCCCGCCGCCGAGGGGGTCAGGCCCCGGCTCGACGGCCGGCTCAAGGACGGCAGCCGGGTCGGCGCGCTGCACTGAACCCGGGGCGGTTCCGGGTGCGGACGCGGTCGTTCCGGCCGCGGCGGACCAGCGGTCCCGCCGGACCCACCGGTCGGTACGCTGGGGCCATGACGACCGGGGTGCGGCGCAGGATGGGCGTCGAGGAGCGCAGGCAGCAGCTGATCGGCGTCGCGCTGGAGCTGTTCAGCCACCGGTCGCCGGACGAGGTGTCGATCGATGAGATAGCGGCGGCGGCCGGGATCTCGCGGCCCCTGGTCTACCACTACTTCCCGGGCAAACAGAGCCTGTACGAGGCGGCGTTGCGGCGGGCGGCCGACGAGCTGGCGGCCAGGTTCCTGGAGCCTCACGAAGGGCCGCTCGGCGCCCGGCTGCTGCGGGTGATGGGGCGGTTCTTCGACTTCGTGGACGAGCACGGACCCGGGTTCGCCGCGCTGATGCGGGGCGGTCCCGCGGTGGGCTCGTCCACGGCGAACGCCATGATCGACGGGGTGCGCCGGGCCGCCCGCGAACAGATCCTGGCCCATCTGGACGTCGGGGAGCCCCCGGCCCGACTGGAGTTGGTCGTACGGTCCTGGGTGTCGCTCGCCGAGTCGACGGCGCTGCTCTGGCTGGACGGGCGGCGGGTGCCCAGGGCGGAGCTGGAGTTGCAGCTCGTGCACGACTTCGCCGCGCTGGCCGCCGTGAGCGCGGCGTACGACGAGGAGATTCGGGGACCTGCTGACGCGGCTCTCCGCCCTCGCGCCGGCCGTGCCGGCGGTGCCCGCGCAGCGGCTGCCGTAGGCGCGGCGCGCGGAAGCCCGCACGCCGCCCCCCGGTTTCAGCGCCTGTCGAAGCGTACGGACACGAACGGCTGGGGCTCCGCGCCCACGGCGGTCGACGTGCCGACCACCGTGAGCCCCGCCCGACCGCCGACCACACCACTCGCCATGTTCTCCACGGGGACCGAGGCGTCCGTCACCGCGGGCTGCGGAAGGGCCAGGTCCTTCCAGCGGCCCCCGGCCGCGCCGGTGGCGTCCGGGTCCAGTGGGCTCCAGGACCAGGCCAGCGCCTCCCGCCGGTCACCGAGCGTCTGGCCCACGACGGCTATGGCGCCTCCGGGCCGTGCGGTGAGGCCGAAGAGGCGCGCGGGCACGTCGGGTACCGCGAGCTTGTGCCAGCCCTTGCCGTCGTGGCGGGCGACCAGGGCCCGGGTGGACCCGTCCTCGGGGGACCAGTCCTCGCCGACCACCCACGCCTCGCCGTCCTCGGTGACGGCCAGCTTCGCGGCATGGCCGGGGATGTCCGTGACCCCGGGGGCGTCGACGCGCTGCCAGGAGGAGCCGTCGTAGTGCATCAGGAGCGGGCTGCCTCTGTCACCGTCGTAACCGGCCGCCCAGACGTCGTCATCGGCGATCGCCTGGATGCCGTTCAGGTACCAGTAGTCGCCGGGCAGTCCGGGGAGCGGCACGTCGCGCCAGGCCGTACCGTCGAAGTGCCGGACGATCCCGGCGGTCCGGGACTCGATGATCCAGCTGCCCTTCTCCGCGTCCCAGGTGCGGGAGACCTCGATCTGCGCGAAGCCCGCGGCCCAGGCGCCTCCCGGACGCGCGTCGACGGCCACCAGGGACCCGGCCTCCGTCTTCTCCGCCAGGTCCACCGGCACGACCTGCCAGCGCGTGCCGTCGAAGTGCTGCGTGTAGACCCGCCCGTCGAGGGCGGCGGCGTCGTCGCCCACGAGCCACACATCGCGGGCGCCGTTCGCGTCCACGGCGTTGACCCGGCTGCTGACCTCGCCCGCCGCCGCGGTGGCCGACGCCAGCGGTGTCCACGCCGCACCGGGAGCGGACCGTTCGGCCACGACCGGCTGGAAGCGGGTGACCTTCCCCTCCTTGCGCACGGTGAACCCGGCCGCCCAGGTCCTCCCCCGCCCCATGCTCACCACGTCGACGAGGTTGGCGTCGGCGTACGGCGCCGCCTCGGCCGTCCAGGTGCGTGCGGAGGGGCGGGGCCCGTCCAGCGCGGTGGCGGGCAGGGGGGTGGACAGGACGGCGGCCAGGGCGGCCGTGGCCACGGCGGCGCGGAGCAGTGAGCGACGGCGGCTGGACTTCAGCACGGATGGTTCCTTCCGGAGACGGTCTCACCCGGTAAGTGCCCTGGCCCGCCCGCCGGGTTGCACCCGAGCCGTGTCAGACCTTGCGGTAGCCGTGTCAGACCTTGCGGTAGGAGGGGTCGAGGTCCCGGACCTCGGCCGAAAGGCGCAGGGCCGTGCCGTTGACCGAGCCGAGGTGGGCGGTCAGCAGTTCCAGGACGGACTCGGTCAGCCGGGCCTTGGTCTCCGGGGTGCGGCCGGGCTGCAGCGAGATGTCCACGTGCACGAGGGCGTCGCCGCCCGCCGCGTCCGCGACCACCGTCTCCTCGGCCCGCCGGAAGCGGGTCTTGCAGGCGGCGATCTTGGTGTCGACGGTCTCGGCGACCAGCGGGTGCAGCGCGAGGGCGAAGGCGGGGCGGTCGAAGGCGTCGTCGAGCTCGGCGGAGTAGTCGACGGTGATCTGCGGCATGGCGGTCTCCAGGTCGGGCGGGGGGACGGACGCCGCCCAGCCTTCCCCGTACCGGCGAAGGCGCACAACACCGATTCACTATGTGAACCGGTGGGGCGAGCCGTTACGTCAGCAACTCCCCTTGCAGCGCCAGCGCGAGGCCCGCCTCCGCGCTGTCCGCCCGGCCCTGTTCGTACGCTCGCCGGTACGCCGCGTCGCCGACCGCCTCCCGGGCGCGCCGCTCGCAGGTCTCGCGGACCGGGCCGAGCTCGGGGGTGCCGCGCTGGGGGTGGCCGACCATGCGCCAGTAGACCTGTCCGGTGCCGTAGACCCTGGCCGCCCCGGCCCCCTCGCCCTGGGCGGCGATGGCGGCGGCCAGGATGTCCAGGCCGAGCGCGATGCCGAAGCGGTCGCGGAGCCGGTGCTTGCCCGCGAGCATGGCCCGGGCGTGCGCGGCGGCGGGTGCGGCGCGGCCCTGGAGCAGGGCGATCAGGGCGAGTTGGTAGTCCACGTAGGACCGGGTCCAGCACTCGTCCTGGGCTTCGCAGGCCGCCCGCAGCACGACGGCGGCCGACGCGGCCTCCTCCAGCCGGCCCAGGCCGGTGAGGGCGAAGACGGTGATGAGGTGGCAGCGCAGCCGGTAGGCGGCTTCGAGCCGGGTGCCGGACGCGGTGGTCCGCAGCACCCGCTGCGCCTCGCGGAGGCCCTTCCCGGGTTCACCGGTCATCAGGTGGGTGAGTCCGCGCAGATAGGCGGCGGCGAGGACGCCCTCGTCGGTGCCGTCGGCGGCGGCCTCGCGGACGCACTCGCGGCCGATGCGTTCGGCGGCCGGGTAGTCGCCCTGGAGCAGCACGCAGATGCCGAGCACCCACAGCACCCGGGTGCGGTGGGGGCCGCCGGCCGGTCCGGTGTCCAGGGCGCGCTGGGCGTAACCCCGGGTCTGCGGGAGGTGGCCGCAGCAGCACCAGAAGAAGCCGATGCGGCCGGCCATCTCCTGGGCGGCGGCGGGGTCGTGGGCGAGGAGGTGGTCGAGCGCGGCGCACAGGTCGGCGTGCGCGTCGGCGATGCGGTGGTACCAGAGGATCTGGTCGTCGCCGGTCCAGCCGGCGTGGGCGTTGCGGGCGAGGCTCAGGAAGCAGGCGGCGTGCCGGTCGGCGGCGGCCCGTTCCTCGCCGAGCTCCGCGAGCCACATCCGGCCGTACTCGCGCAGGGTGTCGAGCATGCGGTGGCGGGTGCCCTCGCGGGTCACGACGGATTTGGCGGCCAGGCCGCGCAGGGCGGTGCGCACGCCGTCCTCGGTGAGCGGGCCGCCGGTGCAGACGGTGACGGCGGTGTCCTCCTCGAAGTCGCCGCGCAGCACGGTGAGCCGGGCCCACAGGAGCCGTTCGAGCGGGGTGCACAGCTCGTGGGACCAGCCGATGGTGGTGCGCAGGGTGCGGTGGCGGACCGGTCGGAGCGTGGGGTCGGCGAAGACGTCGAGCCGGGAGCCGAGGCGCTGGGCGATCTCCTGGACGCTCTGCCTGCCGACCGCGGCGGCGGCGAGCTCGATGGCGAGCGGGATGCCGTCGAGGCGGCGGCAGATGTCGGCGGCTGCCTCGGCGGTGCCGGGTTCCCGGAACGGGGTGGCGGGGGCGGCGGCCGTGGCCCGTTCCCGGAAGAGGGCGAGCGCGTCGGCGGCGCCGTCCACGGGCAGCGGGTCGACCTCCACGAGCTGTTCGCCCCGGAGGTCCAGGGGCTGGCGGCTGGTGGCGAGGACGGTGAGTCCCGGCGAGGTGGTCAGGATCTCGCCCAGGAGGTGGGCGCAGGCGGGGCGCAGGTGCTCGCAGGAGTCCAGGACGAGCAGGAGCTGCTTGTCGGCGAGCCATTCGCACAGCACGTCGATGGGCGGGCGCAGCGTGTGGTCGCTGAGGCCGACCGCGTCGGAGACGGTGGCGAGGAGGAGTTCGTCGTCGTGCAGCGGGGCGAGGTCGGCCCAGCGGACGCCGTCGCGGTAGCCGGGTGCGGCGCGGCGGGCGGCGCGGAGGGCGAGCCGGGTCTTGCCGACGCCTCCGGTGCCGGTGAGGGTGGTCAGCCGGCCGGTGGCGAGGGCGTGTTCGAGCCCGGTGAGCTCGGCCGTCCGTCCGACAAAGCTGGTGGTCTCCTCGGGGAGGTTGCTGGCCATCGTCACCGTCGCTGCACAGGTGGAGTGAAAGGCGAGCCCGGGGGTGTGTGGAGCGACACCCCCGGGCGGCTGCCCATACGGTAGTCCCGTGGCGGTCAGCGCAGGGTGAACACCGCCACTGTGCGCCCCGGAACGGTGAAGCTGCCCGAACTCCGCTCGTACGAGGACTTCTTGACGGTAGAATCCGCGCCCTTCGTCTGGACGGGGTGCAGGGCGTAGTCCTGTCCGGCCAGCGCGGCGACCTTCTGGGTGGTGGTGCCGGGCGCGGCGTTGAAGACGACGACGAGCTTGCCGAGGCGCATGGTGATCACGCCGGGGGTCTCGTCCTCACCGGACAGCGGGAAGGAGAGCCGGGACTGCACCTGCGCGGCGGACGCCAGGTCGAAGTCCTTCTCCGTGGTGCGGATGGTGAGCAGGTCGCGGTACGCGGCCGAGGCGCCGTTGATCTGTGCGCAGCCCGGGGTGACCGTGGCGTCGGTCAGCAGGGGCTTCGCGTAGGGCCACTTGGCCTCGTTGTCCGCGGCCGGCGGCAGTCCGCGCCCGAAGCCGTTGCCGGCCCGGCAGTCCCAGTGCAGGGCGTTGAACCAGTCGCCGCTGTCGAAGGAGTTGCGGTCCAGCGACTTGGAGCGCAGCAGGTCCGTGCCGGCCTGGGAGAGCGCGGGGCCCTGCGAGAGGGTCGCCGTCGCCATGGCCAGGACCTGCATGCGGGCCCGGTCGGCGGCCGGGGTGCCCGCCGGGAGCTTGAACGCGAGCGCGTCGTACAGGGTCTCGTTGTCGTGGGCGTCGGCGTAGGCGAGGGCGTCACCGGGTGCGGCGGCGTATCCGGCCGGGGCGCCGTTGTAGTCGACACCGGAGCCCTTGACGGTGTTCCCGGAGGTGTCGGTGAAGGTGTAGTCGGCGAGGTTGCCGGTGAGGCCGACCTTGATCAGGTCCTGGTAGTGCAGCAGGCGGGCCTTCTGCTCGGCCTGCGTGCCGTTGGCGGTGGAGGTGTTGGGGTCGGTGTAGAGACCGGTGGCGAAGCCCTGGACGCCGGGGTCCTCGTCGAACGGGGAGCCGCCGCGTACGGCGTCGCGGGCCCGGTCGGAGAAGGTGGCGATGCCGGTGCCGGCCATGTTCTTCTGGGTGGCCTGGACGAAGCGGGCGTCGTCGGCGATCTCGCCGAAGTTCCAGCCCTCCCCGTACAGGATGATCTTCTTGCCGTCCACGCCGTCCTTGGCGACGGTCAGCGCGTCGAGGGCCTTGCGGACGGCCAGGATGTTGGCCTTGGGGTGGTGGCCCATCAGGTCGAAGCGGAAGCCGTCGACCTTGTACTCCTTGGCCCAGGTGACGACCGAGTCCACGACGAGCTTGCCCATCATGGTGTTCTCGGGGGCGGTGTTGGCGCAGCAGGTGGAGGTGGCGACGGTGCCGTCCTCCAGGAGCCGCTGGTAGTAGCCGGGGACGATCCGGTCGAGGACGGATTTGTCGTCCTGGCCGGAGGCGACGGTGTGGTTGTAGACGACGTCCATGACCGTCCGCAGTCCGGCGCCGTTGATGCCCTGGACCATCCGCCGGAACTCGACCGTGCGCTTCGTCCCGTCCGGGTCGGAGGCGTAGCTGCCCTCGGGGACCGTGTAGTGCAGCGGGTCGTAGCCCCAGTTGAAGGCGTCCTTCGCGGCGGCCTTCGCCACGCACGCCTGCTGTTCGGCGGAGTCGGGGGCGTGGACGGACAGGTCGCAGGCCGGCTTGGCCTGGTCCTTCTTCTTCTCGGGGATGGTGCCGATGTCGAAGGCGGGCAGCAGATGCACGTAGCCGGTGCCTGAGTCGGCGAGCTGCTTGAGGTGCTTCATCCCGTCGGAGCGGGTGTCGGTGAAGGCCAGGTACTCGCCGGGGTGCTCGGAGGTGGGGTCCGCGATGGAGAAGTCGCGGATCTGGAGCTCCTGGATCTGCGCGTCGCGCAGCGGCACGGCGGCGGGCTTACGGAGGGTGTTCCAGCCCTTGGGGGCGAGCTTTCGGTCCTCCAGGTCCACGACGAGGCTGCGGGCCGAGTCGGTGGTGAGGGCGGTGGAGTAGGGGTCGGTGACCTTGTTGGTGACGAGCTTCTGGACGGTCGGCGCCCAGACGTTCACGACGTACCGGTACGGCTTGCCGGTCCAGTTCTTCTTTCCGGTGACGGACCAGACGCCGGTGCGGTCGTCGCGCCGCATGGGCACGGTCTTCCCGTCGAGTTCGAGCGCGACGGTACGGGCGGTGGGCGCCCACACCGAGAGGGTGGGGGTGCCGTGGCGGAAGACCGGGCCGAGGTCGGCACCGCTCGCCTTCGCGCCGTAGAGGTCGTCAAGGACTCCGGCGCTCTGCACTCCGGTGGCGGCGAGCAGGGCCCCGTTGGCGGCGCGCTGGGTGGCGATGAGCTGGCCGCGCAGGGCCTCGCGGACGCGGTCGCGGTCCCGGGCGTCGACGGTGAAGGCGGGGTAGTCCTTGAGGTGCGGGTACTTCGCCTTCTGGGCGTCGGTCAGCGCGGACGGGGTGAGGCGCAGCCACTGGCCCTCGTCGCTGAGGGCGCCGTCCTCGACGGTGATGCCGCCGTGCGACGCGTAGACGAGCTGCTGGCTGGTGGCCTCGGTGGCCTTCACCTTCCAGACGACGGTGTCGGCGTCGATCCACTGCGCCTCGGCCTTGGTGAGGTCGGGCGCCGGCACGCCGCCGGCCTGCGGGAGCAGGTATCCCGCCTGCCCTCCGAGCATCCAGACCTCGTGGCCGTACGTGGCGAGGTCGAGGGCCTGGTCGCTGGGGAGGTCCTTCTCGTCGCCCCGGTGCAGGATGTAGCTCAGGGTGGTGGCCCCGTCGGTGAGCGGGACCTCGAACGTGAGCCCGGAGGCGTCCTTCTTCACGGGCTGGAGCGGCTTGGCCCAGTCCGTGGGCTCCTTGGCACCGGTCCAGGTGTGCAGCCCCCAGCCGTCGTAGTCGCCGTCGGCCCGGTAGTAGTGCAGGACGGCCTTGGTGGTGTCCTGCGCCGGGTAGGCCCCGTCGGGCGCGGTCCCGGCCTGGCCGTCCTCGCCCTGGGCGATCCACACCTCACCGGTCTTCGCGAGGTCCACGGCGCGCTCGAGCCCGTCGGCGGTCCCGGACTTCTCGACGGTGTACGGGACGGTGGCGGCGCCCTCGGGCACCTTGATCCACGCGAACGCGCCGTAGGCGTCGCGCCCGGCGAAGGCGGCGGTGGTCCCGCCGGACTTCACCTCCCAGCCGTCGTAGTCGCCGTCGGCGCGCTTGTAGTGGACGACCGCGTAGTCCCGCTCGACGGCGACGGGCTTGGCGGGGGCGGGCGCCTGTCCGGCGGTGGACGTGCCGGTGGCGCTCGCGGTGCGGCCGGTGCGGTCCACCACGACGGCCTTGTAGCGCAGCGGTGTTCCGGCGGCGGTCCTGTCGCTCAGCGTCTGGGTGACCTTGTACGGGGCGTGGTCGGCGGTGCCGAGGGTGGTCCACGTCCCGTTGCCGGTCTGGGCGGCGAAGACGACCCGGTTGAGCGAGCCGCCGTCCACGTCGGCGGTCAGCTCGACGGTGCCGGTGGCGCCCGCGGCGGGGGCCTTCAGGGCGACGGAGGGCTTGGTGGCCGGGGGCGCGAGGGGCCCGGCGGCGCGGAGCACGGTGCTCGACAGGGCCGGGACGGTGACCGTGATCTTCTTGTCGGCGCCGCTGCGGACCGTGCCGGAACCGCCGTACAGGGTGCGGAAGTCCATGCGGGCGGACTCGGTGGCCAGCTCGACGGTCTTCGCGGAGGTGCCGTTGTTGACGGCGACCACGTACTCGTCACCGCGCTTGGCGTCCGTACGCGAGAAGGCGTACACGGAGCCCTCGGCGTACCGCTCGGTCTGGACGCCGTCGCGGAGCGCCGGGTTGTCCCGGGTCAGCTTCGAGAGGGCGGCGACGGAGCGGTAGAGCGGGTGCTTCTCGTCGTACGCGTCGGAGGCGTGCGTGCGGTCGGTGCCCAGCTCGTCGTCGTCCAGGTAGTCGGCGGTCTTCGAGGCGAACATCGTCTGGCGGGCGTCCTTGTCGCCGCCGGCGCCCGTGAAGCCCTGCTCGTCGCCGTAGTAGACGACGGGGTTGCCCCGGCTGAGGAACATCAGCTCGTTGGCGAGCTCCGCGCGCTTCACCAGCTCCGCGTCACCGGCCTTCGGGTTGTCCTGCTTCAGGAAGGTCCCGATGCGGCCCATGTCGTGGTTGCCGAGGAAGGTCACCTGCTCATAGGCGTTGGCCCGGTCGGTGGTGTACCGGTAGTCGTCACCGAAGACGGCGGCGAGCTTCGAGGCCGGGGCGCCCTGCGAGGCGTACTGCCGGGCCGCCTCCTGGAACGGGAAGTCGAGCGTGGCGTCGAGCCGGCCCCGGGTGACGTACGGCGAGGTGACGGCGGTGTCCGAGGAGTAGACCTCGCCGAACATGAAGAAGTCCTCGCGCCCGTGCTTCGCCGCGTAGGCGTCGAGCGCGGTGGCCCACTGGGTCCAGAAGTCCATGTCGACGTGTTTGACGGTGTCGATCCGGAACCCGTCGATGTCGAAGTCCCGGACCCACTTCTCGTAGATCTTCTCCATGCCGGAGACGACCTCGGGCCGCTCGGTCCACAGGTCGTCCAGGCCGGAGAAGTCGCCGTACGTGGTGGACTCGCCGGCGTAGGTGGAGTCCCCCCGGTTGTGGTACATCGTCGGGTCGTTGAGCCAGGACGGCGTCTTGCCGCCGCCGCTCACCGGCTTGTACGGGAAGGAGTCGGCGTCCGCCTTCGCCATGCCGGCGGCGTCGTCGAAGGGGCGCCCGTCGCGGTCGAGGTAGGGGTAGGCGCCCTTGGACTTGTAGCCGTAGGTCTTCTCGGCGTAGTCGACGGTGTCGGCGGTGTGGTTGGTGATGACGTCGAAGAAGACCTTCATGCCCTTGCGGTGGGCCCTGTCGATCAGCTTCGTCAGGTCGGCGTTGGTGCCGAAGTGCGGGTCGACCTGGGTGAAGTCGGTGATCCAGTAGCCGTGGTAGCCGGCCGACGCGTCCTTGCCGGTGCCCTGGACGGGCCGGTTCCTGAAGATCGGGGCGAGCCAGATGGCGGTGGTGCCGAGCCCCTTGATGTAGTCGAGCCGGTCGGTGAGCCCCTTGAGGTCGCCGCCCTGGTAGAACCCCTTGTCGGTGGGGTCGTAGCCGGTCTCCAGGCGCGAACCGGTGAGCCCGCCCCGGTCATTGCGGGTGTCCCCGTTGGCGAACCGGTCGGGCATCACGAAGTAGAACTGCTCGCGGGTCAGGTCGTGCCGGGTGGCCTGGGCGGCCAGCTTGGCGTCCGAGGGCGCGGCGGGCGGCCGGGCCGCGGCGGCGGGCAGCGCGGGCACCAGGGCCGCGCACAGGGCGGCCGCGACGACGGCGGTCGCCGTTCTGCGTGCGGGCACGCGCGGGTACGGACGTTTCACTCGGGCTCCTCGGAGGGGTACGGGGGTGTGCGGGGCCGGACGGGCCGCTGGAGGACGGCCCGTCCGGCGGGTGGGGGGTGGAGGGCGGGAGGTCAGCCGCGCCAGACGTCCGAGGTCAGCGTGACCCTGCCGGAGGACGGCACCGTGGCCGTGCGGTTGGCACCGCTCTCCCAGGTCACGTTGCCGCTCGCGTCCTTGCGGATGTACTTGTACTCGAACACGGTGCCCGCGGGCATGCTCACGTCGAGCTTCCAGACCGGGTACGTCGCCGGGTCCAGCTTCAGCGCGCTGCCGGTGTTCCAGTTGCCGAGGGCGGACTGGTTGCCGGTGACGTAGATGTTCTGGCCGAGCTGGGTGGTGGCGTTGACGCCGAAGGAGGCGCCGGAGGTGCCCGTTTCCGTGCCGGGGCCGGTCGGGTCGGTGGAGCCGCCGCCGCAGGTGCGGGCGCCGGTGTGCAGGGCGAGCGCGGTGTTGGCGCCGAGGGTCGCGGTGAACTGGCCGGAGCCGTTGACCGTGACGCCCTTGCCGGACTGGACGTCGCAGTAGTCGCCGGCGGGCAGCGAGGTCTGGAACGTGCGCGTCAGCGAGGAGCCCTCGTGGTTGATCGCCACGTACGCCTTGGAGCCGCGCCCGAAGGCGATCTGGTCGCCGCCGTTGTCCCACCAGTTGGTGACCGCCTCACCGCGCGCGGTGTTGCGGAAGCCGACCATGGAGGAGATCTCGCGCCAGGCGTGCTGGCACTTCCAGCCGTCGCTGGAGCAGGCGTTCACCGTGCCGCCGTTGGGCGGGCCGGCGTCCTTGTCGGACCACTCGTAGCCGGAGTGCACGTCGGGCGAGCCGTAGGGCCAGGCCAGCATGAACACGCTGGCGAGCGTGTAGGTGGCGCCGTCCTTGTAGTTCAGGGTCTCGCCGTTGCGCTCGGTGTCGTGGTTGTCCACGAACACCGCGGCCTTCGAGGAGGACATGAAGCCCCAGCCCTCGCCGAAGTTCTTCAGGTTGGCGAGGTTCTCGTTGTTGAACACCTGCTTGAGGCCGCGGGCGTAGCGGAACTCCTGGACGTCGCCGGTCCCGGCGTACTCGTCGGGCGAGACGGCTTCGCCGGCCCCGTAGATCGCCTCCTGCTTCCAGTAGGCGTTGGGGTTGCTCAGCCGGGACTTGATGTTGGCGAGGTCACCGGCGGGCATGTGCTTGGCCGCGTCGATGCGGAATCCGTCGACACCGAGCGAGAGCAGGTCGTTGAGGTAGCCGGCGATCTTCCCGCGTACGTAGTCCTCACCGGTGTCCAGGTCGGCGAGCCCGACCAGCTCGCAGTTCTGGACGTTGGCGCGGTCGCCGTAGTTGCTGATCTGGGCGGTGCAGTCGTTCATGTCGGCCGAGGAGTAAAGGCCGGGGTAGTTGTACTTGGTGTACGAGGTGCCGCCCGTGCCGGTCCCGGAGCCGCTGGTCATGTGGTTGATGACCGAGTCCGCGACGACCTTGACGCCCGCGCTGTGGCAGGTGCTGACCATGTGGGCGAAGGACGTACGGTCGCCGAGCCGCCCGGCGATCTTGTAGCTGACCGGCTGGTACGAGGTCCACCACTGGCCGCCCTGGATGTGCTCCTGCGGCGGCGAGACCTGGACGAAGCCGTATCCGGCGGGGCCGAGGGTGTCCGTACACGCCTTGGCGACGGAGTCGAACTTCCACTCGAAGAGGACGGCGGTGACGTCCTTGGTGCCCGGGGCGGACGCCTCGGCCGTCGTGGCGGGGACCACGAGGGCGGCGGCTCCCGCGACGAGGGCGAGCGCGGCAGACAGGGGTCTGCTGGCCATGTTTTCCTCCTGCTGTGGGGGAAATGCGGGTGACGGTGCAGCCTCATCGGCAACGCGCCCTGCCCTCAAGGCTCCTGAAGGTTCTTGCTGCAAGAATGCAAACCTTGCCGCAGCGAGACCGTACGAGTCCGGCAGGTCCCGGTCAACCCTTTGGACACCGGCCGCTCACATCCACGAAATACCGCGGATTTCTTCCTGCAAGGTCTTACGCAAGACATTGCAGCCCTGTTAAGTTTCTCCCGACTCCGGTCCGGCCGGCCGGGGGTCCCGTACCCCGGGCCCCACGCGCCCGGCCGGCCGGGCCGGTCAGGACATGAGAGGCACCGGCGGTCACACCTCCCCGCCGGCCCAATCCGGGTCGACCTCCGGTGCCTCTCCTGTGGCATCCCGCCCCCGGCCCTCTGCCGGACCGCGACTAGGCTCGCCCCCATGTGGCCAGGAGAACAGTCGTCCCCCGATCAGCCGAACACGCCGCGCGCTCAGTACAGTTCGCCCCCGGCGCAGCCCGGCCGGGGCAGCCCCGATTGGCACGCGGCACCCACGGTCGGCATCAACGCCCCCGAACCGCCCCGCCCCCGCCGGAACCGGACCACGGTCACCGTGGTGGCCGCCGCCGCGGCGGTCGTCGTGGCCTGCGCGGCGGTGGGCTACCTGGCACTCCGCGACGGCGGGAACGACGAGGCCGGTCCGCAGCCGACGCCCACCGCGAGCGCGTCCGCGCGGGCCGATGGCACGGACCGGGGTGCCGGAGGCGGCGGCTCGGACCCGCTCGTCCCCGGCTGGAACACGGTGGTCAACGCCAAGCGCGGCATCACCTTCGACGTGCCCGCCTCCTGGGAGCGCCAGTCCGCGGACTGGGTGAGCTATGTCTCGGAGAACGACGACCCCGAGGAGAAGCCGCTGGTCGCGATGATGGCCCCGGCGGTCCTCAAGGAGAAGTGGTGCACGTCCGACGACGACAAGGACGGCACCCCCGAGGAGAGTTCGCTCGCCTCCGTCGGCACCACCGGGGAGAAGGGCGCCACGAGCACGGCCGAGGCCGCCGAGGACACGGCCACGACCTGGGTCTACGGCCTCTACACCCAGCCCGACCGCTCGCGCCTCACGGTCGGTGAGCCCGAGTCGTTCCGGACGAAGACCGGCGTGGAGGGCAGCCTGGTGACCGTCACGTCGTCCGGGACGCCGAAGAAGGGCAAGTGCGACACCGACGGCAAGGCGGTGACCTTCGCCTTCAAGAACGCGGAGGGCAAGTTCGTCTCGTGGACCTACGTCGGAGCGCATGGCGTCCAGGACGAGGTGCCCGACGCCACGATCCGCCAGATCCTCGGCACCGTACGCCTCTTCGAGAAGGGCGACGGCGAGGGCTGAGCAGGACCGCCCGCGGGTGCGGGCCGACCCCCCTCCGGCCGCCCCGTTCCCGTCCTCGTCACGGCGTCACGCGCTCCGCAGCGCCGCCGTCGAGCCCCGGACCACCAGCTCCGGCTGGAACACGTACTCCGTGCGCTGCACGGGGCTGCCGCCGATCTCCTCCAGCAGCGCGCCCACCGCGGCCGCCGCCATCGCCTGGACCGGCTGGCGGACCGTGGTCAGGGGCGGGTCGGTGAACGCGATGAGCTGCGAGTCGTCGAAGCCCACCACGGACACGTCGCGCGGCACGTCGAGCCCGCGGTCCCGGGCCGCGCGGACCACGCCCAGCGCCATCAGGTCGCTGCCGCAGACGATGCCGGTGCACCCGCTGTCGAGCAGCGCACCGGCCGCGACCTGACCGCCCTCGACGCTGAACAGCGTGGAGCACACCAGGGATTCGGCGTCCGCGCGGTCCAGGCCCAGCACGGAGACCGCGGCGTCCACGAAGCCGTCCCGCTTCCGGCGGGAGGGGACATAGCGCTGCGGCCCTATGGCCAGGCCCACCCGGCGGTGGCCGAGTTCGGCGAGATGGCTCACGGCCATCCGCACGGCGGCGGTGTCGTCGGGCGAGACGAACGGGGCGCTGATCCGCTCGTTGTACCCGTTGATCAGGACGAACGGCACCCCGCGCTCGGACAGCGCGGCATAGCGCGCCGGGTCGGCCGAGGTGTCGGCGTGCAGCCCGGACAGGAAGACGATGCCGCCGACGCCGCGCTCGACCAGCTGCTCGACCAGTTCGTCCTCGGTGGCGCCGCCGGGCAGCTGGGTGCAGAGCACCGGTGTGTAGCCGTGCCCGGCGAGCACCTGCTCCACGGACTGGGCGAACGCCGGGAAGATCGGGTTGGTCAGCTCGGGGGTGACCAACCCGATGAGCCCGGCGCTACGCTGCCGCAGCCGTACGGGCCGTTCGTAGCCCAGGATGTCGAGCGCCGCGAGCACCCGCTGACGCGTGGTGTCCGCGACGCCCGGCTTGCCGTTGAGGACCCGGCTGACGGTCGCCTCGCTGACGGACGCCTGGCCGGCGATGTCCGACAGCCGCAGCGCACCGCCCGCGCCGGGGCCCCTCGGCAGGGGGACGGTCGTCACACCGTCCACCACACCGTGGTGTCCGCGGGCAGCTCGACCGTGTCGCCGTCGGCCTCGACCGGGGCGCTGGACAGCAGGACCGTGCCCTGTACGGGGATGCGGACCGGGGCGCCCGTGGTGTTGACGGTGCAGACGAACCCGGGGCGGGCGAACGCGAGCAGCCCCTCCGGGACGTCCAGCCAGCGCACGTCGGCGCCCGCGCCGAGCCCGGGGTGCGCCCGGCGGGCGGCGATGGCGGCCCGGTACAGCTCCAGGGTGGAGCCGGCCGCGCCGGTCTGCGCCTCGACGCTCAGCTCGCCCCAGCCGGTGGGCTGCGGGAGCCAGCTACCGCCCGCGCCGAAGCCGTACGAGGAGCCCTCGCGGGTCCACGGGATCGGGACGCGGCAGCCGTCGCGGAAGCCGTCCTGGCCCTCGGCCCGGAAGAACGACGGGTCCTGGCGGGCCTCGTCGGGCAGGTCGGTGACGTCGGGCAGGCCGAGCTCCTCGCCCTGGTAGACGTAGGCGGATCCGGGCAGCGCCAGCATCAGCAGGCTGGCCGCGCGGGCCCGGCGCAGGCCCAGCTCGCGGTCGCCGGGGGTGCGGATCTGGGTGCCGAGGCCCGCCGGGTTGGCGAACCGGGTGGCGTGCCGGGTGACGTCGTGGTTGGAGAGCACCCAGGTGGTGGGGGCGCCGACCGGGCGCATGGCGTCGAGCGAGCTGTCGATGACCTCGCGGAGCGCGGCGGCGTCCCAGGCGGTGGCCAGGTACTGGAAGTTGAACGCCTGGTGCATCTCGTCGTGGCGCACGTAGTTGGCGGTGCGCTCGACGGTCGGCGTCCACGCCTCGGCAACCGCGATGCGGTCGCCGGGGTACTCGTCCAGGATGGTGCGCCAGCTGCGGTAGATCTCGTGCACCCCGTCCTGGTCGAAGAACGGCATGACATCGTTTCCGAGCAGCTTCAGCTGGTCGTGGGTGCCCAGGTCGGGCAGCCCCTCGGCCTTGACCAGGCCGTGCGCCACGTCCACGCGGAAGCCGTCGACGCCCATGTCGAGCCAGAAGCGCAGGATCGAGCGGAACTCGTCGGCGACGGCCGGGTGCTCCCAGTTGAAGTCGGGCTGCTCGGGCGCGAAGAGGTGGAGGTACCACTCGCCGGGGGTGCCGTCCGGGTTGGCCGTACGGGTCCAGGCGGGGCCGCCGAAGATGGACTCCCAGTCGTTGGGCGGGAGTTCGCCGTCGGCGCCCTTGCCGGCGCGGAAGTGGTAGCGGTCGCGCAGGGCGGAGCCGGGGCCCTCGGTGAGCGCGCGCTTGAACCACTCGTGCTGGTCGGAGGAGTGGTTGGGCACCAGGTCGACAATGATCCGCAGGCCCAGTTCGTGGGCGTCGCGGATCAGCGCGTCGGCGTCGAGGAGGCTGCCGAACATCGGGTCGATGGCCCGGTAGTCGGCGACGTCGTACCCGGCGTCGGCCTGCGGGGACGCGTAGAACGGGCTGAGCCAGACGGCGTCGACGCCGAGCTGCTTGAGGTACGGGAGTCTGCCGCGTACGCCTGCGAGATCGCCCATGCCGTCGCCGTTGCCGTCGGCGAAGCTGCGCGGATAGACCTGGTAGATCACCGCGTCCTGCCACCAGCCGGTGCGGTGGCCGGCGGCGTCGTCGGACGTGCCGGTGGAGGGGGCAGCGAGGTGCTGGGTCATGTCGTCCCTGGGGTGTCTGGGTGGGGGGTGGCGCCGGGACCGGGTCGGGATTCCGGCGCCACCGTGACTGGTGCGTGCGGTCGTACGGGCGTTGCTCAGCCCTTGACGGCTCCGGCGGACATGCCGGTGACCAGGTGCTTCTGTGCGAACAGGAACACCAGGGCCGCGGGTATCGCGATGAGTACGGACGCGGCGGTCATCGGGCCCCACTGGGCCCCGTACTGGTTGACGAACAGCTGGAGGCCGCCCGCGAGGGTGAGGTTGTCCTCGCCGACCATGAAGGCGGAGGCGTACGCCACCTCGCCCCAGGCGGTGATGAAGGAGTAGAACGCGGTGACCGCGAGGCCCGGCTTGGCCAGCGGCAGGATGAGCCGCCAGAACGTGCCGAACGGGGTGAGGCCGTCGACCTGCCCGGACTCGTCGATCTCGCGCGGGATGGTGTCGAAGAAGCCCTTCATCATCCAGGCGCAGAACGGCACCGAGATGGTCAGGTACGTGATGACGAGACCGGCGGGCTTATTGAGCAGCCCCATGCCCGCCATGATGTTGTAGATCGGCACGATGAGGACGGCGACCGGGAACATCTGGGTGATCAGCAGCGTCCACATCAGCCCGCGCTTGCCGGGGAAGCGGAAGCGGCTGACGGCGTAGCCGGTGGAGGCCGAGACGATGACGCCGATGAGCGTGGTGAGACCCGCGACGATCAGCGAGTTGCCGAACCACGTCAGGAACTTCGTGTCCTGGATGAGGTTCGTGTAGTTCTCGAACGTCGTGTCCTTGAAGAAGTCCGTGGTGGTGGCGAACTCGGCGGGCTTCAGCGAGGTGAGCAGGACCCACAGCACGGGGAAGACCGCGATCACGGACGCGACGATCAGCGTCAGGTGCAGTGCGGTGGAGGCCAGCGGCGAACGCTCACCGCGCTTGCGTACCTTGGCCGGGCGCGGCGCGGAGTGCCGCGCGGTGGGGGTGGTCGTGGTGGTCACCAGTCATCTCCCTGGGTGCGCAGGACCCGCCGGTAGACCGCGGCGAAGATCAGCAGGAGTACGAGGATCAGCACGCCCCACGTGGAGGACTGCGCGAAGTCGCGCGGGCTGATCTCGAAGGAGAACTTGTACGCCTGGGTGACCAGGATCTGGGTGGCTTCGCCGGGTCCGCCGCGGGTGAGCAGGAAGATCACCGGGAACATGTTGAAGGTCCAGATGGTGGAGAGCAGGATGACGGTCGTGGAGACCGGCCGCAGTCCGGGCAGCGTGACGTGGCGGAAGCGCTGCCAGGCGGTGGCGCCGTCCATCTCCGCGGCCTCGTACTGCTCGCTGGGGATGGACTGGAGGCCGCCGAGCAGGGCGACCATCATGAACGGCACGCCGAGCCACACGTTGACGACGATGACGGAGACCTTGGCGATGGTCGGGTCGCCCAGCCAGTCGATGCCGTCGATGCCGCCGCCGGCGAGGATCTTGTTGAGCAGCCCGCGGTCCTGGTTGTAGAGGAAGCGCCAGGCGAAGACGGAGACGAAGCCGGGGATGGCCCAGGGCAGGATGAGCGCCATCCGGTACGCGGAGCGGCCGGCGATCTTCCGGTTGAGGATGTTCGCCAGTGCCATGCCGAGGCCGAAGGTGATGGCCACGCAGGAGACCGTCCACACCAGGGTCCACCCGAGCGTGCCGAGGAACTGGTTGCCGGTGAGCGCGTCGGCGTAGTTGTCCAGGCCTACGAACTCGTACGTGGCGGGCAGGTGGTTGACACCGATGGACCGCGCGACGTTGCGCTCGTTGGCGTCGGTCAGCGACAGGTAGATGCCGCGGACCAGGGGATACCCGATGATCACGCCGATCACGACGACGACCGGGGCCACCATCGTCCAGGCGTACCAGTGCGTCGACAGGGCCCGCCGTATCCGTCCCGGCGGCGGGGGGTTACCAGTACCGCGGCTCCGGCCGCGGGCGACGTCGTCGCCCGCGGCCTTCACCACCGACTGGCTGGTGTGGACAGCCATCAGCCGGCCTGCCTTCCTGAGTTACTTCCAGCCCTTGAGGAGCTTGCGGTAGGAGTCGCCGGTCGCCTTGACCGCCTTCTCCGGGGTCGTCTGACCGGTGAGGACCTTGGTGTACTCGGTGACGAGCGGCGCGAAGAGGCTGCCGGTCTCCGGAATCCAGGGGCGCTCGACGGCGCTCTCGACGACCGGCTTGAAGAAGCCGACGATCTCGTTGTTGACGACCGGCTCCTCGGCGTAGGCGGAGGTACGGGTCGGCAGGAGGTTCAGCTCCTTGGTGACCTGGGCCTGCGTCTTGACGGAGGTCATGTAGTCGACGAAGGCGTAGGAGGCGTCCAGGTTCTTGGAACCGGCGTAGACGGCCAGGTTGTGGCCGCCCTGCGGGGCACCCTGGGCGGCGGAGCCGGACGGGACCGGGGCGACGCCCAGGTTGGCCTTGTCCTTGAACTCCTTGCCGGTGAAGGTGTCGGCGACGGCCCACGGGCCGTTGATCATCATCGCGACGTCGCCGTTCTTGAACGACGCCTGCATGTTCTCCCAGCCGTCCGTGGCGTCCGTCTTGGCGGCGCCCGAGTCGACCAGGTCCTTGACGACCTTCATGGCCTTGACACCGGCGGCGTCGTCGATGGTGACGGCCTTGTCGGCGGCGTTGACCATGTCGCCGCCCTCGCCGTACAGGAAGGACAGGAACCAGTAGGCGTCGTCACCGCGCAGGTAGAAGCCGGTCTTGCCGGTCTTCGACTTGATCTTCTTGGAGACGGTCTTCAGCTCGTCGATGGTGGTGGGGACCTCGACGCCGGCCTCCTTGAACATCTTCTTGTTGTAGAAGATGCCCATGGAGTCGATCACCTGCGGCACCGCGTACGTCTTGCCGTTGTACTTGGTGGACGCGGCGGCCTGCTTCAGGAAGTCGTCCTGCTTCTGCAGGGCGGGGGTCCCGTCCAGCGGGGCGAGGTAGCCGAGGTCCGCGAACTCGGGGGTCCAGGCGACCTCGGAGCGGATCACGTCGGGAGCGCCGGAGCCGGCCTGCGCCGCGTTCTTGAACTTGTTCTGCGCATCGCCGAAGGGCACGTTGACGTACTTGACGTCGACCTTCGGGTGCAGCTTCTCGAAGCCCTCGGCGATCTTCTTGAAGACCTTGTCCTCGCTGCCCGCGGTGGAGGTGTCCCACCACGTCACGGTGCCGGAGAGCTCGCCCGAGCCCTTGGAACCGCTGTCCGACTTGTCGTCATCGCTGCCGCAGGCGGTCGCCGCGAGCGCCAGGGCCGCGACCAGGGCGGTGGCCGTTATGCCACGTCGCATCTGAACTCCTTCAACTGCCGTACCGCTCCGTCGCGGCGCCGGGTCGACGTGAACGTAACAAGGATGAAAGACGACCGAAAGAGTTTGCGGAAGATTTCTGCAAGCTCCGGCGATCGTTACATTGGCGTGTCCTCAAGGTTGCCGTCAAGCCACTTGACGAAACTCCCCGATCCCTGCCACAGAGGGCCCACCAGCCCTGATGCCGCAGTGCGACGATCTGACCGCAGCCGGCAAACCGGGCCCGCAAGACCTTGCAAGATGTTGCCGCCAGGTGCGGCGGGGCGCCCCTCCGAGCGCCCCGATACGGCCGGTCCCGCCCGTTTCCCGTGCATGGTGGGCAATCCGACCCGCTCCCGGTACAGTCCATTGCCATGACCGCACGGCTTGCCGATATCGCAACTCAGGCGGGGGTCAGCGAAGCGACGGTCAGCCGCGTACTGAACGGCAAGCCCGGGGTAGCCGCTGCCACCCGCGAGTCCGTACTCGCCGCGCTCGACGTACTCGGCTACGAACGGCCCGTACGGCTGCGCAGGCGCAGCGCGGGGCTCGTCGGCCTCATCACGCCCGAGCTGGAGAACCCGATCTTCCCGGCGCTCGCCCAGGTCATCGGGCAGGCGCTGACCCGGCAGGGCTACACCCCGGTCCTCGCGACCCAGACCCCGGGCGGCTCCACCGAGGACGAGCTGACCGAGATGCTGGTCGACCGGGGCGTCTCCGGGATCATCTTCGTCTCCGGGCTGCACGCCGACACCTCCGCCGACATGGGGCGTTACGAGCAACTGCGCGCCCAGGGCGTCCCCTTCGTACTGGTCAACGGCTTCTCGCCCAAGGTGCAGGCACCTTTCATCTCGCCGGACGACCGGGCCGCGATGCGGCTGGCGGTGACGCATCTGGTGTCGCTGGGCCACACCCGGATCGGGCTCGCGGTCGGCCCGAAGCGCTTCGTGCCGGTGCTCCGCAAGATCGAGGGCTTCCACGCCACGATGAGCGAGCAGTTGCACCTGACGGCGGACGAGGTCGAGGAGCTGATCCAGCACTCCCTCTACACGCTGGAGGGGGGCCAGGCCGCCGCCTCCGCGCTGATGGAGCGGGGCTGCACGGCGGTGGTGTGCGCGAGCGACATGATGGCGCTCGGCGCGATCAGGGCCGCCCGCCGGCTCTCCCGCGAGGTCCCGCGCGACCTGTCGGTGGTGGGGTACGACGACTCGCCGCTCATAGCGTTCACCGATCCGCCGCTGACCACGATCCGGCAGCCGGTCACGGCGATGGGCCAGGCCGCGGTGCGCACGCTCCTGGAGGAGATCGGCGGCACGCCCGCCCCGCACAGCGAGTTCGTCTTCATGCCGGAGCTGGTGGTACGCGGCTCCACGGCGGCGGGCCCCGGCCAGGACACGGCCACCCCCGCCGCCCTCCCAGGATCGCACGCGAAGGCCTGACCGGCCCGTCGCACACCCCTGGGCGCTCCCGCCGGACGTGCAACTCGCGCTCCGCCGGAGGATCATCGGGCAGAGAAGGCAAATCTGGCAGACTCTGTGCCTATGGGTGAATTGAGCGTGAAACGACAGGAAGGCCGCACGGAGGCCACCCCGTCACCCATCGTGAACGAGGCGGCTCCCGAGGCGAACACCAAGCAGTCCGGCCGCGCGCACGGGCTCGGCAGAGCGCTCGACAGACCACTCGATCACGTCGCGGCCCGGCTGCGGTCCCCCCGGTCGCCACGGCGGCCCCGTCTCTGGTTCGAAATCCTGCTCGTCGCGATGAGTTACTGGGTGTACTCGCTGGTGCGCAACGCGGTCCCCGAGCAGAAGGCCGCCGCCCTCGCCAACGCGGACTGGCTGTGGTCGGTCGAACGCTTCCTCGGCATCGCGGTCGAGCAGTCGGTCAACCACGCGGTGAACTCGGTGACATGGCTCATCGTGTCGATGAACTACTACTACGCGACGCTGCACTTCATCGTCACGGTCAGT
The DNA here is from genome assembly GCF_040632905.1 of Streptomyces sp. NPDC016469. Classification (NCBI taxonomy): domain Bacteria; kingdom Bacillati; phylum Actinomycetota; class Actinomycetes; order Kitasatosporales; family Streptomycetaceae; genus Streptomyces; species Streptomyces sp. NPDC016469. The sequence continues at coordinate 328,221 of NZ_JBEYCQ010000001.1, read as the reverse complement.
GTGCTCGTATGGTTGTTCCGCCGGCATCCGGGCCGGTACGCGGCAGCCAGACTGGCCCTGTTCGCCACCACGGCCGTCGCGCTCCTCGGCTACTACCTGTACCCCCTGGCCCCGCCCCGCCTGATGAACGGCGGCCACTTCATCGACACGGTCCTGGTTCACCAGACCTGGGGCTCGATGGCGTCGGGCAACTTCAAGAACATGTCCAACCAGTACGCGGCGATGCCGTCGATGCACATCGGCTGGTCCCTCTGGTGCGGCCTCACCGTCTTCGCCCTGGCCTCGGCCCCCTGGGCGCGCATCCTGGGGCTGCTGTACCCCACGGTCACCCTGATGGTGATCGTGTCGACGGCGAACCACTTCTGGCTGGACGCGGTGGGCGGCGTGGCCTGCCTGGCGTTCGGCTACGCGGCGTCGTACGCGTGGTACGGGTCGCTGCCGCACCGGCTGCCGCGGCTCATCCCGCCGAAGGCGGGGCGCCCTCGCCTCAGCGCGCTCAGCGCGCAACGCAGGGAACCGGCCCCCACCCGCAACTGACCCGGGGCTCCGCCCCGGACCCCGCTCCTCAAATCGCCGGAGGGGCTGGGTTTCACCGGGCAGCGGACAAATCAAGCCCCTGCGGCGATTGAGGAGGCGGTTGTGGGGCAGCGCCCCACGAAACCCCCGGAGGGGCCCCGCTCAGCCCCCGTAGAACCGCTCCTCCACAACCCCCCGCGCCCGCCGCGTCACCCGGCGGTAGTCGTCGAGCATGTCCCCCACGTGCCCCTCCTCGTACCCCAGGTACCGCCCGACGGCGGTCAGCTCGCGCGGGACCGAGGGGAACGTGTCGCCGGGGCGCCCCCGTACGAGCATCACCGCGTTGCGGACGCGTGTCGCCAGGACCCACGCCTCGTCCAGGGTCTGCGCGTCGTCCTCGGAGATCAGGTCCGCCGCGCGCGCCGCGGCCAGGGCCGCGCGGGTGCGGGTGGTCCGCAGGCCGGGGACCTCGTGGCCGTGGCGCATCTGCATCAGCTGGACCGTCCACTCGACGTCGCTGAGCCCGCCGCGCCCCAGTTTCGTGTGGAGCGTCGGGTCCGCGCCGCGCGGCAGGCGCTCCGACTCCATCCGGGCCTTGAGCCGCCGGATCTCGCGGACGGCGTCATCCCCCAGCCCGTCCACCGGATACCGCAGGGGGTCGATGAGCTCCACGAACTCCGCGCCCAGGTCCAGGTCCCCGGCCATCGGCTCGGCCCGCAGCAGAGCCTGGCTCTCCCAGCCGAGGGACCAGCGCCGGTAGTACGCGTCGTACGACTTCAGGGTGCGTACGAGGGGCCCGTTCTTGCCCTCGGGGCGCAGGTCGGGATCGATGAGCAGCGGCGGGTCCGCGGTGGGCAGCTGGAGGAGGCGCCGCATCTCGGAGACCACCCGGTTCGCCGCCCGGCTCGCTTCCTGCTCGTCCACGCCCTCCCGGGGCTCGTGCACGAAGAGGACGTCCGCGTCGGAGCCGTACCCCAGCTCGTGCCCGCCGAACCGCCCCATGCCGATGACGGCGAACCGGGTCGGCAGGGTGTCGCCCCACTCCGCGCGGACGGCGGCGCGCAGGGCGCCGGCGATCGTGACGGCGTTCAGGTCCGTGACGGCGCCGCCGACCCGGTCCACGAGGGCGCCGGGGTCGGACTCGGCGGGGCTGTCCTCCGTGCCGTACGAGCCGATGAGGTCGGCGGCCGTCGTGCGGAACAGCTCGCGCCTGCGCACCCCGCGCACCACCGCGACGGCCGACTCGGCGTCGTCCGCGCGGCCGACGGCGGCCAGCACCTCCTGCTCCAGGTGGACCCGGCTGCGCGGGGCGAGGCCCTGCGGGTCGCCGAGGATGGAGACGGCCTCGGGCGCACGCATCAGCAGGTCCGGGGCGAGCCGGCCGGCCGACAGGACCCGGGCGAGATTTTCGGCGGCGGCCCCCTCGTCGCGCAGGAGCCGCAGGTACCAGGGGGTCTTGCCGAGGGCGTCGGACACCTTGCGGAAGCCGAGGAGCCCGGCGTCCGGGTCGGCGGAGTCCGCGAACCAGCCGAGGAGCACCGGCAGCAGGGTGCGCTGGATGGCGGCCTTGCGGGAGACCCCGGACGACAGGGCCTCCAGGTGCCGCAGGGCGGCGGCCGGGTCCTCGTAACCGAGGGCGACGAGCCGGGCGGCGGCGGCCTTGGTGCTGAGCCGGGACTCGCCGGGCGCGAGCTGGGCGACGGCGTCCAGCAGCGGCCGGTAGAACAGCTTCTCGTGCAGCCGGCGCACCACGGACGCGTGCCGCCGCCACGCCTGGTTCAGCTCGGCGATGGGGTCGGTGCGCAGCCCGAGGGAGCGGCCGAGGCGCCGCAGGTCGGGCTCCTCGTCGGGGACGAGGTGGGTGCGGCGCAGCCGGTAGAGCTGGATGCGGTGCTCCATGGCGCGCAGGAAGCGGTAGGCGTCGTCCAGCTGTACGGCGTCGACGCGTCCCACGTAACCGCCCCCGGCGAGCGCGCCCAGCGCCTCCAGGGTCGATCCGCTGCGCAGGGCGGGGTCGCTGCGGCCGTGCACGAGCTGGAGGAGCTGTACGGCGAACTCGACGTCCCGCAGCCCGCCGGGGCCGAGCTTCAGCTCCCGGTCGACGCGGTCGGCGGGGATCGTGTCGACCACGCGGCGGCGCATCTTCTGCACGTCGGGGACGAAGTTCTCCCGGTCGGCCGCCTGCCAGACGAGCGGTGAGACGGCCTCGACGTACTCCTCGCCGAGCGCCCGGTCCCCGGCCACCGGCCGGGCCTTGAGCAGCGCCTGGAACTCCCAGGTCTTGGCCCAGCGCTGGTAGTACGCGAGGTGCGAGGAGAGCGTGCGGACGAGGGGGCCGTTGCGGCCCTCGGGGCGGAGATTGGCGTCGACGGGCCAGATGGTGCCCTCGACGGTGGTGTCGGAGCAGATCCGCATGAGGTGCGAGGCGAGCCGGGTCGCGGCCTGCATGGCCTTGCTCTCCTCGGCCCCGTCGGCGGGCTCGGCGACGAAGATGACGTCCACGTCGGAGACGTAGTTCAGCTCGTGCCCGCCGCACTTGCCCATCGCGATGACCGCCAGCCGGCACTGCGCGGCGTCGTCGGGGGCGGCGGCCGACGCGATACGGAGGGCGGCGCGCAGGGTCGCGGTGGCGAGGTCGGCCAGCTCGGCGGCGGTCTCGGCGACATCGGTCGTCCCGCAGACGTCCCGCGCGGCGATGGACAGCAGGCACCGCCGGTAGCCGACGCGCAGGGCGTCCGGCCCGTCCGCCCCGGCGAGCTCCTGCTCGAACTCGGCGACCCCGGGGTGCAGGTCGGCGGCCTCGTACGTGACGAGGGCCTGCCAGTCGCGGGGGTGCCTGGCCAGGTGGTCGCCGAGCGCCTCGGACGCGCCGAGCACCCCGAGCAGCCGGTCCCGCAGCGGCTTGGCGGTGACCAGCGTGTCCAGCAGGATCTGCCGCTCCCCCGCCTCCTCCGCCTCGACCAGCCGGACGAGGCCGCGCAGCGCGAGGTCGGGGTCGGCGGTGGCGCCGAGCGCGTCGAGGAGCACGGAGTCGGAGCGTACGGACGAGAAGTCCGGCAGGTCGAGCAGCCGCTCGGCGGCGGACGGGTCGGTGAAACCGTGCCGCAGCAGTCGGGTGAACGTACTGCTCCTGCGTCCCGGCACCATGGTCATCCCGCGCTCTCCCGCTCGCCGCCCGATCAGCTCCCAGCCTTCGGAGTTTAGGCGGTACGGACGCCCCGCGCCTTCGGCGTCCCGGTCACGGCGCCGTGGGCCGCGCCGGCAGCGACCCGGTGACGACGGTCGCGTACCGCTCCTCGCAGGAGTCGACGCACGCCACGAGCCCGCCGTCCGCCAGGACCTTCGCCGCGGTCTCCGCCTGCCGCTCGCTCGTCTCGACCAGGAGGCTGCCGCCCGGGGCGAGCCAGCGGGGCGCCTCCGCGGCGACCCGGCGCAGGACGTCGAGGCCGTCGCCGCCGCCGTCGAGCGCGACGAGCGGTTCGTGGACGCGGGCCTCGGCGGGGAGCAGGGCGACATCGCCGGTCGGTACGTACGGCACATTGGCGAGGAGCACGTCGACGCGCCCGCGCAGGGCGCCCGGCAGGGGTGCGAAGAGGTCGCCCTCGTACACCCGCCCCCGGTCCCCGATGTTGCGCCGGGCGCAGCGTACGGCGGCGGGCTCGACATCGGCGGCGTGCAGCTCGACCCGGTCCAGGGCGGCGGCGAGGGCGGCGCCGAGCGCGCCGGAGCCGCAGCACAGGTCGACCACGACGGCCGGGTCCGGGGCGAGGGCGACGGCCCGGTCGATCAGGAACTCGGTGCGGCGGCGGGGGACGAAGACGCCGGGGTCGACGGCGATCCGCAGCCCGGCGAACTCGGCCCAGCCGAGGACGTGTTCCAGGGGGTGCCCGGCGGCGCGCCGTTCGGCCATGGCGGCGACCTGGGCGGGATCGGTGGCGGTGGCGGCGATGAGCCCGGCCTCGTCCTCGGCGAAGACGCAGCCGGCGGCGCGGAGGGTGGCGACGAGGGAGGACAGGTCGGACGGTGACAGCGGGACCGGCATGGTGCGGAGCCTTTCGGATGAACGCCGAGGGGTGCTCCGCGGCCGGTTCAGATCCGGTCGGCCACGCGTTCACGGGAGGGGAGCACCCGGGTCGATACAGCGGTAATGGGTCCCACCTCCTTGGTTACGTCCCCGTGCGGGGATGCGAAAGACTACCTCAGGTTTCAGCGCCTTCCGGGCCTGTACTCGTTGCCGCCGTTGACGAAGCTGTTGTGGACGGCGACCGAGGTGTTGGCGGCGCGGATGTGGCGTATCTCCGCGCTGTGGTGCCGCTCGATCTCCTGACCGTCGAAGTTGTGCGTACGCCGCCGCTGCCGCAGGTTCACCTTCACGATCAGGAACACGATGGTGCTCAGGAGCAGCCCGAACACAATGAGAACCGCGTACATGGTGTGCCTCCCCCGTTCCCCCTGGTTCCGCCCATTGTCGGGCAGGGAGCAGCCTCAGCGGAACTCGTGGGTCACCTCGATCTCGCCCACGATGTGCGCGTTGAAGTCGTCCAGCTCCTCTGCCGGGACCCACAGTTCGAGGATCGTCCGCCCGCCGGCCTGCTGCACCGGGTACCGGCTCAGGAATTCGGTCTCGACCTCGAAGCGGGTCACGTAACCGACGCCGCTGTGCTGGACGTTCCAGTCGCGGGCGATCCGGATCGCGTAGTCCTCGTTGAGGACCGGGTAGAAGATCGGCTGCTCCGGGAGGCGCGGAGGCCAGGCGCGCCAGTTCAGGTCGCGCACCAGGTCCAGTTCTTCGGGTCCCGTGGGGCGCCACAGGGTGGTCACGGGGTGTCCTCCACTTCCTTCTTCCGGCTCGCCAGCACGTTCCGGGTCCACGACGTACTGGGATCGTCCTCCCCCAGCACCCGCACCATGTCGGCCAGGACTTGTTCGTACGCCATCAGAGCTCCGGCCCTGTCCCCGGCCTCCCATCGATGGCCGGCGTGATTGAAGCGCGTGACGAGCACCTGCGGATGATCCCCGCCCAGCGCCTCCGCCCGGGCGGACAGCAATCGCCCGTGGACCTCCAACGCGCCTGCGGCGTCGCCCAGTTCACGTAGCCGATGGGCCTCGTGCCGAAGGTCGAGAGTCCCGGAATCCTCCGTGCGCAACACCCGGTCCCGGACGTCGAGCTCCCTGATCGCCCGCCCCATCCAGTCCGCCCTCCGCCGCCTGCGCACCACCTCGGCAACGCCCCCGACGGCCAGCAGAGCCGCAACGACCTTCCAACCTCGCGACATACACGTCCTCCCGGTCACACCGACGTCTACGGTAGGGACGGCTCGCACGGGTGTCCGGGTTCCCACTGCCGCGCCGGATGGCACACATACGGCGCGGCCGACAATGAACGCCATGAACCTTCCGCTGCACCTCGACCGCACGCTCGATGAGCTGGATCCGCCACGTTGGCCGGATCCGCCCGCCGATGCGACCCACCTGGTACGGAAGGTGCACGCGCTGCGGCGCGTACCGCTGCGCGAACTGCGCCCGGCGGACCTGCGCACGCTCGTCTCCCAGCAGGTGGCCCTGCCGTACGTCGTACCGCTCGCCGTGCGCCTCCTGGTGGACGATCCGCTGCTCGACGCGTACTTCTACCCGGGCGACCTACTGCTCGCCACCGTGAACGTCCCACCGGCAGTCTGGGCTCCACTGCCGGAGGTCGCGGAGGAGCTGCGTGCCGCCGTCACGGCCCTGCCGGAGTCGGCCTACGACGCTCTTCCCCAAGGCGCCGAGGACGACATGGCCCGCTTCAGCGCGCGGCCAAGTGACGCCATCTAGGGTGACCGAATGGACATGGGGGCGGTACTGATCGCGATCACCGGTGTAGCGGGAACACTTGGGGGCGCGCTGCTCACCCAGCGGGGCGCCGACCGCGCCAAGAAGCGTGAGTTGGAGATGGCCCATGCCATCCAGGAAGCTCGCGAGAATCGTGAGACACGCAGGAGCTGTTACACACAACTGCACCGGGACGCGCGGCAGTTCGCGACGGCACTCAGCCGACACCTGTACCTCATGCGGGATCACACCGTCGGGCAGGAGGACGTATCGGCGCTGGAAGGCACCAAGGATGACTACCGTGACCGATGGTCCGAAGCCCTGATGATCGCCCCCGACGCGGTGATCGTTCCGGCTCACGAACTGAACGAGGCGCTGAACGGGGTCTATGGACAGATCAAGCGCCTGGAACAGGGAAGCCCCCGCCCGGGCGAGACCATGCGCTCGGCCGCCGAAGGGCAGCATGCGCTCTGGTCTCTCATAGGCGTCACGAGAGAGGCGATGCGGCGCGACCTGGGCGTCACCGTGGACGCCGGTGCGAGAGCCACCCGACGAACACCACTGGCCGCGCCCAGCGACCCCACTGCCTTGACCAGGGACTTCACCGAGCCGGTCGCCGGACTCGACTAGGGCCGATGGCGGCTGTCTTCTCGTACGCGTGCGGCAGTTGGCGAGCGGCCGGCTGCGGGCCCGGTGCCTGATCCGGGCGCGGTCGGTGGTGATTCAGGGGCGAGCCCGGTGGCTCGACCAGTCGCATCAACCGGCCTCCCTGAATGACGTCCCCGGCGTCGACCACTCCGCTACGTCGCGAGCCGCCGCACGGCCTCAATGGCTTCGAAGATGTCAGCGTCGGTCTCCCGCTGCCACGCGGGCAACCCGTCCCAGTCCGCGACGTACCCGGGCTTCGGCTCCTCGAAGTGCTTGTACATCTGGGCCGTCCAGCACAACGCGACGAACCGCCCCTTCTGCTCCCGCGACAGCCGCGCCACGTGCCCGCCGCTCACCTCGACGAACTGCCGCACCTGCGCGTACACCGCCCCGGCCGCCTCCCGCTCCCACTGCGGCGTCTCCTCCCACGGCGTGACGTACCCGGCCTTGGGCTCCCCGGGAAAGTGCCGCCGCACCCCGGCGATCCAACTCTCCCGAAACAGACGCGCGCCTTCGGTCTGCGACATGAACACACCTTTCCTCACGCTGTGTTGAGCAAGCCGATCTCCGCCCCCAGCTCCACGACACGCTGGTCGCGATCCAAGGGGCCGAACTCGTCACGCAGGGCACGGAGTCTACGGGCGACATAGCCGGACCCTGAGGCGCGCGCCAGGCCGACGGCTTCGGTTCCGTACGTGACCACCTGCTCGGGATCGCGCCGCTTCGCACCGACGGCAGCCAGGTCGACAAGCACCGAAGCACGTCGCCGGTAGGAGGGTCCCGACGCCAGGGCGGTCTGCTTCAGTGCCTCGTGCAACGCCCGCTCTGCCAGATCCAAGCGGCCGAGTTGCACGTACCGCGAGCCTCGCTCCTCGGTGAGGCGCGCACCGTCGAACCTGAGCCAACCACCGCTGACGCCGGCCTCAGGCAGGTCTCTTACGCGATCCGCCTGATCCATCGCACGCTCGCACGCGTCCAGATCGCCGAGACCGGCGAACGCCTCCGCCTGAACCGAGGCGACCCAGTGGCGCGTCGAGAGGTGGCTGTCACCCCGCTCCGCCAGCCTCGCGGCTGCCCCGAGCATCTGCGCGGCCTGCTGATAGCGCCGCTCCGACATGTCGACATAGGCATGGCGTACGAGTGCGCACGCCCACAGGTCGTACGCGTCGGCGTCCTTGCCGACTGATGCCGCCAAGGAGTACGAAGCCGCCGCGTCGGCGTATCTGCTGCCGTCGAACGCCACCTCACCGGCGAGCTGAAACAGGTCGGCCGCCGCGTTCAACAGAGGACGCGGGCTTCCCCTGTGGCCGCCGAGAGCATCGGTGAGGGCGGCCAGCTGATCCCGGACGACCGGGTAGACAGAACCCTTGGAGCGGGCCAACTGATAGACCTGCCAGAGGTGGACGTTCATGCGGGCGAAGTCGGCCGGCTCTCCCCGGCGCACACCGTCGACAAGCGCTTCGGCCTCTTCCACCGGCAGGATGGTCAGGGCCCCGCTGATGGTCAGTATCCGAAGGAATTCACGGCGAATCATTTCGTCGGGGTCTCCCGCGTCGTGGGACTGTGCGGACTCGTGACCGACCGCTCCCTGTCCGGAAGCTCGTGATGGTGACAGAAGAGCGTCCAGCTCGGGAAGGCCGACTTCCAGCGCTAACGCCAAGCGGCGCCTCTGAGGCGGTTGGGGCTGGATCACGCCCCTCTCCCAGCGCCCGACCGTCGTACGGTCCACGCCCACCAGCTCAGCCAGCTTCTCCTGACTGCAGCCCAGCGTCCTGCGCCGATCCGCCAGCCCCATGACGCCTCCCTCACTCCGAATCCGACCGGCTCCGCGCCATGCCCGAATCTGCATCAAGAGTGCCGCATAGGTGCCGTGGAGACCTGCGACTTCGCGCGATTTTCTGTTGTCGACCAGGACGGACACACGAGATCACCGAGGAGTTCGATCATGACCACGGGAAGAGAATCTTTGACGAACGACAGCGACGCGCAGGTGGTCATGACTCTCCGGGTCTCCCGCGACTCCGGCCGGTCGTGGGGACCGAGGACGGACGTAACGGCGGACAGCGACCGGATGGCGCCCATCGGCTCCGACGTGTTCCCGCCGTGCATGTGCCCGCGCTGCACCGCCTGCCCCACCCGAACGGCGCTGTGATGCGGTGCACGCTCTGGCGTCGGCTGCCGCTTGCCCTCGCCGACGAGGCGCGCCAGATCACGGGATCGGGATGCGTCGATGCGGCCGTGCAGTGCCAACTCCCCCGCCACACGGACGGCCCGCACTACGGACTCCTTGGCGAGGCCGGTCCAGTCATCGCCCTGTGGCTCCGGTGGCACGACGCCGACATCGAGCTGAGCATTCTCCCGGACTGCACGTCCACTGCCCCCTGGCACGACGGCGACGCCTGTTGCCTGTTCGCCGGCCACGACGGGCGGCATACGTGGGCCGAGACCGACGATGAACGCCATGGCCCTTCCGCTGCGCCTCGACCGCACGCTCGATGAGCTGGACCCGCCGCACTGGCCGGAGCCGGCCACCGACGCGACGATCAATCTGCCGCCTGGCCAGGAACCGGGCCCGGGAGGTCCGGGCTACGCGGTGTCCGGGGCGGGACGGCGGATGTGGCCGGTTTCGATGACCTCCGACGTTCCGTCGCGGTAGTAGTCCGTGTGCCTGGTCGCGTAGGCGTCGTCGAACACCAGCACCACCAACGGGACCGACGTGTCCTCGTGACAGCAGTTGCACGCCTTCACAAAGGAGAGGCGTAGCTTCTTGTAGACGGGGGCGCTCTCGATGTGGCGGGACTTCACATAGTTCTCCGCCGGGTCCGACGACTCCTCAGGAAGCCGATACGACTCCTCTGTCGACGCCGTGGCCGTCGTCTCGGTCGTCCGGGCCTTCTTCACGATCCGGGTGACCGCCGCCTCGATGCGTGCGCCGACCTTCGTCTTCCTCGCGATGTCCGCCGCCAGGCTTCCCTTGGCGTTGTATTGCTGGGACGTCTCCACGATGAACGTCTCTTTGACGGACGTGCTGTACGTGTACTTCTTCTCCTGGCCCGCGTTGATCTGCTGGACCGTGGCCCAGCCGCCCGGAAGCACATACGCTTCGTCAAGGACCTTGACCCCGGCCAGGTAGTACCTGACCCTGTCGCCGAAGAGCAGGTATTTCCTCCGTTCGGAATGGAGGATTTCAGGGGCGCCGACACGCCATTGAGCCGCCCGGTCCACCTCGTATTGGGTATGCCATTTGAGGACGACCTCGGAAACACTCGCGATCTCACCCTTGGCGAGATAATCCGAGAACCCGAGGGTCATCGCCTGACCGACCTCGTTCGAGCTCGCTTCTCCGGTGACCATGACGGCCTTGAGCGTGGGGTTCACTAGCTGAAGCTCGCGGTAGAGCTCGGTGCCGCTCTTGAGCGGCATCCGCTGGTCCAGCAGGGCGACCCGGATCGGGTGCTCCTGAACGGCCGCTAGGGCGTCTTCCGGCCGGCTGCAGGCCAGCACGCGGAAGCCGGTCTGCACGGTGATCAGTTCAGCGAGCTGATCAGCCATGCTGTGCGAGTCATCGACCACCAGTACCGAGTACATCGCCGTCCTCCTCTCTCCGGAAGGGCAACGCAACGGTGAACGTGACCTCGTCATCGTCCACAGCCATCGATATCTCGCCGCCCGCGTAGCCCTCGATCAGGCCCTTGCTCACGGACAGGCCCACGCCCTGATGCCCGCTCTTGGTGGTGTATCCCCGGTCGAAGATCTCGCCGCCCGGCGGTCCGCTCGCGCACATGTTGGAGATGGTGAACGAGATGGCGTCCGGCCTTCTCGCAAATTTCACCGCGATCCGCCCACGCTCCGGAGACGCGTCGACGGAGTTTTCGAGAAGCGGCAGAAGCGCGGCGATAACGAAGTCGTTCGAGTACCCGACAAAGGACTCCGGAATTTCACCGACCTCCGCATGGATCGGTTTACCGGCCGCGTCCGAGTAGAAATCGAGCGCCATGATCAGCGCCTCCGCACCCGCGCCCGTGAAGGACTCCCCCACACCCTTCTGAAGGGTTCCGTAGTTCCTGTACGCGTTGATGAAGCACTTGCATATCTCGACGCCCTCCCGGATGCGCCGGACAGCGCGCTCCGCAGTCTCGTCCCCACCCACCGAGAGGGACTCCATGGACAGCGCCGCAACCTCGATCTGGGCCAGCGGGGTGCCGAGCGAGTGGGCGATCTCCTGTGTCAGCCTGGCCCGTTCGCCGCTCACGTCGGCCGAGCTCAGGTGGACAATGTCGGCTGTCACGTTGGTGACGCGCTGCGTCCGGCGTTTCGTGTCCTGCCATACCCGGAAGGCGATCTCATCGGGCAGGCGTTCAAGCAGCTCCGGGACCAAGCGCTGAGACCTGGCCGCCTCCGACGCCTCGTACTGCTGCAGGCGCAGAGTCTTCCTCATCTCCTCGATCGACCTCGCGAGTTCGTACGTCCTTTCGTCCGCCCGTCTGGACTGCCTGACGGCAAACCACAGGGCCAACATCGCGACGGCACCCGCAGTCGTCCCTGACAAGAGTCCGGTGATGGTCTCGCTCATGGCCCCCCTCGGCAATGCGCCCAGATTAGGCCGCGCTTCCCAGCTCCGTCACCGCTCCGCTGGAACAAAACGGGGGCAGTACTGTCTTCGGCTCGTGCTGTCGGGACAGGTCAGCGGCAGGAGAAGTCGCAGCAAGGGACGAGCGGTCAGACCAGGACGATCGGATTGGTGAGTGCGGCGACGTGCCCGTTGGGGTGGCGGACCTCGATACGGACGAACGCCGACTGCTCCGCCGTCGTGGGCCACCGCACCGCTCCGGCGCCGTCATCGGGCAGCAACGCCTGGTGAACCCTGCCCCGGTCCGTGTGGAAGCTGATGGTCCCCGCCGGGACGCCTCGTACGGCCGCGCGGATCTCCACCTGCCCGCCATGAGTCGCAAGGCGCTCTCCCAGTCCGGCGGCGCGATCATCGGCGTGGGCGGTGAACGACCCGTCCACGTCCGCCGATTCGGCGATCCAGCTGCGGCCCGCGCGGATTCCGGCCAGGACGGCCGTCGTGCTCAGTTCCTCGGCGAGGACCACGGTGTGAGGGATACCGATCTGCCCCTCCAGGTGGGTGTCGCTGTTACCCATCGCCGGTCGCCACGAGCCCGTACGGACATCCGCTGCCAGGGTCCGCGCCCACTCGGCCAGGGCCGCCTCGTTGTCGGCGTTCCAGGGGCGGTCCGACGCCCACAGTCCGTTCCAGACCTCCACCACGTCGAAGCCGGGGAACGGGAACATGAAGTCGCCCGACGGGTACGGCGCACGTGGGTGTGCGGCCACGCACACGCCCCCTGCTCGATGGACCTGGTCCAGGCACTCGCCCACCCGTCCGTCCCCGGTCTGGTGGTTCCAGTCGATGACCTTGCCGGGAGCGAGACCCAGGGCGAGCCAGTGCCCGGTCTTCGTGGTGACCTCCTCGCCCAGGAGGATCAAGAAGTCATCGGCGGCCAGATGGCCCCAGGCACCCGGCTTCGCAGCCGCGTTGTGCTCCGTCGTCGCGATGAAGTCGAGCCTCATGGCGCGCGCCCTGGCGGCCAGCCCCTCCGGGGTGAGCTCACCGTCCGAGTGGACGGAGTGGACGTGACAGTCGCCTCGGTACCAGGCCGCCCCGCGCCCCGCCGCCCGCACCGGAGGAAACTCCGGACTCGACATGCCTCTCCTCCGACGGGTCTGCCGACCCGGCACACGGGCGGGGCAACCCGGTCGAACCGAGTGCCCCGCCCGCCTTGCGCTTTCCGAGCCGCGCCTTACAACACCGGCAGCAGGTTCTTCAGTTCGAAGGCCGTGACCTCGCTGCGGTACTCCTCCCACTCGCGCTTCTTGTTGCGGAGGAAGAAGTCGAAGACGTGCTCGCCCAGGGTCTCCGCGACCAGTTCGCTCTTCTCCATCAGGGAGATCGCCTCGCCCAGGTTCTGCGGGAGTGGTTCGATGCCCATCGCGCGGCGTTCCGCGTCGGAGAGGGCCCAGACGTCGTCGTCGGCGCCGGCCGGGAGTTCGTAGCCTTCCTCGATGCCCTTGAGGCCGGCGGCGAGGAGGACCGCGTAGGTGAGGTACGGGTTGGCGCCGGAGTCGATGGAGCGGACCTCGACGCGGGCCGAGCCGGTCTTGCCGGGCTTGTACATGGGGACGCGGATCAGCGCGGAGCGGTTGTTGTGGCCCCAGCAGATGTACGAGGGGGCCTCGCCGCCGGCGCCCGCGGCGCGGGAGGAGCCGCCCCAGATGCGCTTGTAGGAGTTGACCCACTGGTTGGTGACGGCGGAGATCTCCGCGGCGTGCCGCAGGAGGCCCGCGATGAAGGAGCGGCCGACCTTGGAGAGCTGGTACTCCGCGCCGGACTCGTAGAACGCGTTGCGGTCGCCCTCGAAGAGGGAGAGGTGGGTGTGCATGCCGGAGCCGGGGTACTCCGAGAACGGCTTCGGCATGAACGTCGCCTGCACGCCCTGCTCCAGCGCCACCTGCTTCATGACCAGGCGGAACGTCATGATGTTGTCGGCCGTCGACAGCGCGTCCGCGTACCGCAGGTCGATCTCCTGCTGGCCGGGCGCGCCCTCGTGGTGGCTGAACTCGACCGAGATGCCCATGGATTCGAGCATGGTGATCGCCTGGCGGCGGAAGTCCATGCCGACGTTCTGCGGGGTGTGGTCGAAGTAGCCGGAGCTGTCGGCCGGGGTGGGCCGGGTGCCGTCCACCGGCTTGTCCTTCAGCAGGAAGAACTCGATCTCCGGGTGGGTGTAGAAGGTGAAGCCCAGGTCCGAGGTCTTGGCCAGGATGCGCTTGAGCACGAAGCGCGGGTCCGCGAAGGACGGTGAGCCGTCCGGCATGAGGATGTCGCAGAACATCCGGGCGGTGCCCGGTGCCTCAGCGCGCCACGGCAGGATCTGGAACGTGCCCGGGTCCGGCTTGGCGATCATGTCCGACTCGTAGACGCGCGCGAAGCCCTCGATCGCGGAGCCGTCGAAGCCGATGCCCTCGTCAAACGCCTGTTCCAGCTCGGCCGGAGCCACCGCCACGGACTTCAGGTACCCGAGGACATCGGTGAACCACAGCCGTACGAACCGGATGTCGCGCTCCTCAAGGGTCCTGAGGACGAATTCCTGCTGCTTGTCCATAGCCACATCCTTGCAGTTCAGACGGTCCGTGCTCCACCTCCCGGGGCTGGGGAGAGACTCCAGTATCGCGACCCCGGATTTCCCCCAGATTACGCACCCGACGTGACATGGAGCACTCGGCCACCCACTACGATCGGCGGCCGTGGTGTGTACGGGCGGGAACCGCCCCGTCACCCCGAGCCGCCGCTCCCCGTCCCCCTTCGCAGAAGGACCACACGCCATGAGCTACGACCGCAGGGCCCGCATAGAGCAGATGCGCAACGCCGACCGCACGCGGGACCGCCGCAACCGGATCCTGACCGTGAGCCTCAGTGCTGTCGTCGTCGCCGGGCTCGTCGCCTTCGGTTCGTACACGATCATCGACAAGTCGGACTCCGACGGTCCGGACAGTTCGATGACCGCCGACGGGAAGGGTGGCACGCCCTCCGCCGGTGAGAAGGACGAGAACCTGGCCACCGGGCCGATCAAGGGCGAGAAGTCGTGGGACGCGAAGAAACTCACCCGCAACCATGTGACCGACGACGTCGACTACCCCATGAAGCCTCCGGTCGGCGGGGACCACAACCCGGTCTGGATGAACTGCGACGGCGAGGTCTACAAGAAGGCCATCCCCGACGTGAACGCCGTGCACGCCCTGGAGCACGGTTCGGTCTGGGTGACGTACACCGACGACGCGCCCGCCGCCGACCTCCAGAAGCTCGCCGACCGGGTCTCCGGCACGCCGTACTCGCTCATGAGCCCGTACAAGGACCAGGCCGGGGCCATCATGCTGAGCGCCTGGGGCAAGCAGGTCACCGTCGACGGCGCGGACGACCCGCGCGTGGCGCAGTTCTTCGCGCATTACGTGCAGGGGCCGCAGACCCCCGAGCCGGGCGCGGCCTGCACGGGTGGCCTCGACGGCTCCTGACCCGGGTGACGGGAACGGAGGGCCCGGAAAGTTCCCTCGTACCGTAAATGCACCCGAATGGGCTACAGCGGTCGCATCCCCCGAACGGGCCCATGACGATGGGTTCGCTCGGGGATGTATGTACGGCTGCCCCTCGGTACGCAGGAGGAATCCCCCATGACCACCGCCAAGGACATCATGCACACCGGCGCCACCTGGATCCCGGCGCACGAGACCCTCGACCGCGCCGCCCAGCTGATGCGCGAGCACCACGTCGGCGCACTGCCCATCTCGGCCAGCGGTGAGGAGGACCGGATGATCGGCATCCTCACGGACCGCGACATCGTGGTCGGCTGCGTGGCGGAGGGCCGGGACCCGTCCAAGGTCACCGCGGGCGACCTCGCCCAGGGCACGCCCCGCTGGATCGACGCGGACGCGGACGTGGAAGCGGTGCTGGAGCAGATGCAGAACCACCAGATCCGCCGGCTGCCCGTCATCGAGAACAAGAAGCTGGTCGGCATGATCAGCGAGGCGGACCTCGCCCGGCACCTCTCGGACGACCAGATCGCCGACTGGGCGGAGCAGGTCTACTCGCGCTCGCACCACTGAACCCGCCGCGGCGTAGTCCTTCCGCACGGCCCGCCCGGGCATCGCGTCAGTCAGACGATTAGAGTGGGCCGCGTGCCTCAACTACGCCTCGCACTGAATCAGATCGACTCGACCGTCGGCGACCTCGCCGGCAACGCCGAGGCGATCGTCCACTGGACCCGGCACTCCGCCGAACAGGGCGCCCACTTCGTGGCGTTCCCCGAGATGGTGCTGACCGGCTACCCCGTCGAGGACCTGGCCCTGCGGTCGTCCTTCGTCGAGGCGTCACGGGCGGCGCTGCGCGCGCTCGCCGCCCGCCTCGACGCGGAGGGCTTCGGGGAGATCCCCGTCCTCGTCGGCTACCTCGACCGATCGGAGTTCGCGGCGGAGCGCTACGGCCAGCCGGCCGGCTCGCCGCGCAACGCCGCCGCGGTGCTGCACCGCGGCGGGATCGCGCTGAACTTCGCCAAGCACCACCTGCCGAACTACGGCGTCTTCGACGAGTTCCGGTACTTCGTGCCGGGCGACTCGATGCCGGTCGTACGCGTGCACGGCATCGATGTCGCCCTCGCGATCTGCGAGGACCTGTGGCAGGACGGCGGCCGCGTCCCGGCCGCGCGCGCCGCCGGGGCCGGGCTGCTGCTGTCCGTCAACGCCTCGCCGTACGAGCGGGACAAGGACGACACCCGGCTGGAGCTGGTCCGCAAGCGCGCCCGTGAGGCCGGCTGCACGACCGCCTACCTCGCGATGATCGGCGGCCAGGACGAGCTGGTCTTCGACGGCGACTCGATCGTGGTCGACCGGGAGGGCGAGGTCATCGCCCGCGCCCCGCAGTTCGCCGAGGGCAGCGTGATCCTCGACCTGGACCTGCCCGCCGCCCCGACGGACGCGCCGTCCGGCGTGGTCGCCGACGGACTGCGGATCGACCACGTGGTCCTCTCCGAGGAGCCCCTGCCGGCGTACGGGGCCGAGCTCGCCGGCGGGTACGCGGACCGGCTGGACGACGACGAGGAGCTGTACACCGCCCTGGTCGTCGGCCTGCGGGCCTACGCCGCGAAGAACGGCTTCAACAGCGTGCTCATCGGGCTCTCCGGCGGCATCGACTCGGCCCTGGTCGCCGCGATCGCCTGCGACGCGCTGGGGGCGCAGCAGGTGTACGGGGTCTCGATGCCGTCCAAGTACTCCTCGGACCACTCCAAGGACGACGCCGCCGAGCTGGCCCGGCGCACCGGGCTCAACTTCCGGACCATCCCGATCGAGCCGATGTTCGACGCGTACATGGGGTCGCTGGGGCTGACCGGGCTCGCCGAGGAGAACCTGCAGTCGCGGCTGCGCGGCACGATGCTGATGGCCATCTCCAACCAGGAGGGCCAGATCGTCCTGGCCCCGGGCAACAAGTCGGAGCTGGCGGTCGGCTACTCGACGCTGTACGGGGACTCCGTCGGCGCGTACGGGCCGATCAAGGATATGTACAAGACGTCGGTGTTCCGGCTGGCGAAGTGGCGCAACCGGGCCGCCGAGGAGCGCGGGCAGACCCCGCCGATCCCGGAGGCGTCCATCACGAAGCCGCCGAGCGCCGAGCTGCGGCCCGGCCAGGTGGACACGGACTCGCTGCCGGACTACGACGTGCTGGACCGCATCCTCGAACTGTACGTGGACCGGGACCAGGGGATCGAAGCGATCGTCGCGGCCGGGTTCGACCGGGCGCTGGTGGCGAAGACGCTGCGGATGGTGGACACGGCGGAGTACAAGCGGCGGCAGTATCCGCCGGGGACGAAGATCTCACCGAAGGGGTTCGGGAAGGACCGGCGGCTGCCGATCACGAATCGGTGGCGCGAGGCGGTCTGAAGCCCGCGGATTCTTTGATACATGCGCCCGTCCGGGGCTGGGGGTTGTCCTTGAGCGCCGGACGGGCTTGTTTGTGGCCGGTCGCCGCTGATGAGCCGCGACCCGTCCGGGGCTGGGGGTTCGTCCTCAGCCCCGGACAGCTTGTTTTCGGCCGAAGTCGCCGACGTCGCTGGTCAGGTGCGGCCCACT